>NZ_JACLCT010000002.1:0-248285 GCF_014218915.1 Chryseobacterium sp. C2(2020) | reverse complement strand
AGAAGTAAATTAAGCAAAAAATTTAAAGTGACTACAAACTCTAAACATAATTATTTGGTGGTAGAAAATGTATTGGACAGGAATTTTATTGCCGAAAAACCTGCGCAAGTTTGGGTTTCTGATATTACCTATATTCAAACCAAAGAAGGATTTTTATACTTAACAACAGTGATTGATTTGTATGATAGAAAAATTATTGGATGGAGTTTAAGCAACGGAATGAGCACCGAAAAGACAAGTCTTGCTGCTTGGAAAATGGCGGTCAAAAACAGAAAAATAGGGGAAGGATTAATTTTTCATAGCGACAGGGGCGTTCAATATGCAAGCATAAAATTTGCAAATACTTTGAAATTTTATGGTGTTACAAGAAGTATGAGCCGTAAAGGAAATTGCTGGGATAATGCCGTGGCGGAGAGCTTTTTCAAATCTTTGAAAACAGAACTGATTTATGGAAACAAGCTTATTACAAAAGAAAAAATGGAGCTGGAAATATTTGAATATATTGAAATCTGGTACAACAAAAAAAGACGCCATAGTGCATTGAATTATCAAACTATTGAAGAGTTTAACAATCAAAACAAAATTTATCAAAATGTAGCTTAACTTATACTGGAATTTTTATTTGCATATCCAATCGATTTTCTATTGATTACTTTAAAAATTTATAACAATGAAAAAAGTAGGAATTACCGGACAAAACGGCTTCGTTGGTTCGCATTTATATAACACTTTGGGCTTACAGCCTGAAAAATTTGAAAGAATTTCTTTCGAAAGAGATTTTTTCGACTCTCCTGAAAAACTGGACGACTTTGTGAAGCAATGTGATGTCATTGTACATCTTGCAGCCATGAATCGTCATCCCGATCCGGAAGTAATCTTCAATAATAATGTAGAGCTTGTTAAAAAACTGACAGACTCTTTACAGAGAACAGGATCAAAAGCACACGTTCTTTTCTCTTCATCTTCTCAGGAAGAAAAGGATAATCTGTACGGTAAATCTAAAAAAGAAGGCAGGGAATTATTTGCAGACTGGGCAAAAAATAATGGAGGTAAATTTACAGGGATGATTATTCCTAACGTTTTCGGACCTTTTGGAAAACCGAATTACAATTCTTTCATTGCAACATTCTGTCATAAACTTACCCACGGCGAAAATCCTGTGATTGATAATGACGGAGAAGTAAAACTGATCTACGTCGGAGAACTTGTGCAGGAAATCATCAATCAGATAGAAATTTCAGAAACCAACGAATTATACGAACTTCCTCACACATCCGTAAATAAAGTATCTGAAGTTTTAGCTAAACTTGAAAATTACAAAAAACTTTATTTTGATAGCGGAGAAATTCCAGTGTTGGAAACGAAATTCGATCTCAATCTTTTCAATACATTCCGCTGTTATTTTGATATTAAAAATCATTATCCCGTAAAATTTACACAGCACACCGATCCGAGAGGAGCTTTTGTGGAAGTAATTCGTTTGGGAATCGGTGGACAGTGTTCTTTTTCCACTACCGTTCCGGGAATTACCAGAGGAAACCATTTTCATACAAGAAAAATCGAAAGATTTGCGGTAATTAAAGGAAAGGCTCTTATTCAATTAAGAAAAGTAGACAGCGATGAGGTTCTGGATTTTTACTTAGACGGAAATGAACCTGCTTATGTAGATATGCCGATTTGGTATACCCACAATATTAAAAACATCGGAGAAGAAGAACTGTACACCATTTTTTGGATCAATGAACCCTTTAATCCGGAAGATTCAGATACCTATTTTGTAGAAGTTTAATAATATTTAATTATAAACTTTACGGGCTTCTCCAATAAACAGACATTAAAAATTTATCTTTGCAAAGGCAAAAAAAATACAATGAAAAAACTAAAAGTAATGACGGTTGTAGGAACACGACCGGAGATCATTAGACTATCAAGAGTATTATCAGCTTTGGATGCTTCCGAGGCCGTTGAACATATTATCGTCCATACAGGTCAAAACTACGATTACGAGCTAAACCAGATCTTTTTTGAAGATCTGGGACTTCGCAAACCGGATTATTTTCTGGAAGCAGCAGGTAAAACAGCAGCAGAAACAGTGGGGAATATTTTAATTAAAATAGATCCTTTGCTGGAAGAATTGCAGCCTGAAGCATTTTTGGTTTTGGGAGATACCAACTCTTGTCTTTGTGCCATTCCTGCCAAGAAAAGACAGATCCCTATTTTCCATATGGAAGCAGGAAACAGATGTTTCGATCAGAGAGTTCCGGAAGAAACCAACAGAAAAATTGTAGATCACACTGCAGATATTAATTTAACGTATTCAGATATCGCAAGAGAATATCTTTTAAGAGAAGGTCTTCCTGCAGACAGAATCATCAAAACGGGTTCTCCTATGTTTGAAGTGCTGAATCATTATCTTCCTCAGATCGAAAGTTCAGATGTTTTAAGCCGTCTGAATTTAGAAGAAGGAAAATATTTTGTAGTATCATCTCACAGAGAAGAAAATATTAATTCTGAGAAAAACTTCAACGGATTAATAGAAAGTTTAAATGCCATTGCAGAAAAATTTGGCTATCCGATCATTGTTTCTACACACCCGAGAACCAGAAATATGATCGATAAAAAGCAGGTTGAGGTAAGACCGGAAATTCAGTTCTTAAAACCGCTTGGATTCCATGATTATAATGCATTACAGATGAGAAGTTATGCGGTTTTATCAGATTCGGGAACTATTTCAGAGGAGTCTTCTATCTTAAATTTCAGGGCATTAAACATCAGAGATGCACACGAAAGACCGGAAGCAATGGAAGAGGCATCCGTAATGATGGTCGGTTTATCTCCGGAAAGAATCTTGCAGGGATTAACGCAGCTTCAACAGCAGAAAGTAGGAGCAGAAAGAAATTACAGACCGGTTTCAGATTATTCAATGCCGAATGTTTCAGAGAAAATGGTAAGAATTATTCTGAGTTATACGGATTACGTTAACAGAGTTGTTTGGAGCAAAAAATAATGAAAAATCTCTGGATCGCAACTGAACTTTTTTATCCTGAAGAAACTTCAACTTCTTTTATTCTTTCAAAAATAGCAAACAGACTTTCGGAAAAGTATCATGTAAAAGTTGTTTGCGGAGATCCTGTGTATGACAAGCAAAACAAAAGCAGTCATTTTAGTCTGGATTCCCGCGTAAATGTTCACAGAATAAAAGGGTGGGGCGGAAACAAAAACAGTCTGTTGAGCAGATCTCTAAGATTTGTTTTTCTGTCTCTTTCTATCTTTTTCTATCTTTGGAAAAACGTTAAAAACGGAGAAAAGGTTTTTATGGTTACGAATCCGGCGCCTTTAATTCTGCTTGTTTCAATCCTTAAAAGATTTAAAAAAATAGAATTAGTTATTCTGGTTCATGATGTTTTTCCCGAAAATACCATTCCTGCCGGAATCATTAAATCTGAAAAGTCAGTATTATACAGAGTTCTCAGAAGTATTTTTGATAAAGCGTATTCAAAAGCTGATCTGCTGATTATATTAGGCAGAGATATGCAGAAAGTTATTGAAGCTAAAATCAGAAAATATAACCGCCATTCGAAAATTGAGATCATTGAAAACTGGGGAGATACAGAAGGTATTTATCCGCTCTTGAAAGAAGAAGTACTTAATGAGGATTCGTCTTTAAAAGACAGAATCATTTTTCAGTATGCCGGAAACTTAGGAAGAGTTCAGGGATTAATTGAATTATTGCATATTATAAAAAAAGTGAAAAACGATCGTCTTGTTTTTCATTTTGTCGGAGAAGGAGCTGTTAAGAATACAATGTTGGAATATGTAGAGGAAAATAAGCTGAAGAATGTTTTCTTTGACGGAGCTTATTCAAGAGAAGATCAGCTTCAGGTATTAAATAAGGCAGATGTATCATTTGTAAGTTTAGCGCCTAAAATGTTCGGATTGGGAGTTCCTTCAAAAACGTACAATATTTTAGCTGCTGGAAAACCGGTTTTATATGTTGGAGAAAAAAACAGCGAAATAGATTTACTTTTAAGAGAAGAAAATATTGGGTATTCATTTCAGCATTTCGAAGAACAGAAAATTCTGGATTTTTTTAATTCTTTTGATGAAACGTCTGTTCAAGAATTAGAAATAATGAAACAAAAAGCAAGAAAAGTAGCAGAGGAAAAATTCTCAGAAGAGATCATACTGAATAAATTTTATAATATTATTTAAATGAAAGTGCTATTTACAGGAGCCAACGGTTTTTTGGGAAAAAATGTAATTCCTTTGCTTCAGAAGAAAAATTTTGAAGTAAAGACCTTTGGAACTTCCAATGCAGATTATATATTTAATATTACCGATGCCATAACTCCTTTTAAAGAAAAGTTTGATATTATTTTTCATGCTGCAGGTAAAGCTCATTCTGTTCCTAAAACTCAGGAAGAAGAAAGTGTATTTTACAAAGTAAATTTTGAAGGAACAAAAAACCTTTGTAACGCTTTGGAAGAAAATTTGCCGGAATATTTTGTTTTTATAAGCACAGTGGCAGTTTATGGTAAAGATTTCGGTGAAAATATAACTGAAGATATGTCTTTGGAAGGATATACTCCTTACGCTAAAAGCAAATTGATGGCAGAGGAATTTCTTACCAAATGGTGCAAAGAAAAGAAGGTAAAACTGTTCATTCTCAGACCTTCTTTAATTGCAGGACCCAATCCTCCGGGGAATCTGGGAGATATGATTAATGCGATTAAATCGGGAAAATATTTTAATATTGCAGGAGGAACAGCAAGAAAAAGTGTATTCTGGGTGGAAGATTTTGCTGAGATAACCATTAAAATGCTGGGAAAAGAGGGTGGAATTTATAATGTTTGTGATGATGCAAATCCTGCTTTTAAAGAAATCTCTGAAAAAATATCAGCCAAATTAAAAAAGAAATCTCCGAAAAGTATTCCTTTTTTTCTGGCAAAATCAATGGCTTTAGCGGGTGACATATTGGGAAATAAAGCTCCGATTAATTCTTTAAAATTGAGAAAAATAACAGATTCTCTTACATTTTCCAATGAAAAAATAAAGAGAGAATTAAATTATAATCCTTCAAACGTAATAGAAAAATTTCAACTGTAAACTATGGAATTTTTAATCGTAACAATTCTGCTTTTTATCTCTATGCTCATCTATTTTAGAATAGCAGATAAATACAATATTATAGATAAGCCTAATCACAGAAGTGCACATACACAGATCACATTGAGGGGAGGAGGAATTATTTTTCCTGTTGCCTTCATTATTTTTTCTGTATTTAATTTTAATGAATTTGTACACAACTACTGGTCATTTGGTTTGGGATTATTGGCAATATCTGCCATCAGTTTTATAGATGATATTGTAACCCTTTCAAATAAAATAAGGCTGTCCGTTCATTTTATTTCTGTGGTTTTACTGCTGTATTTTACAGGAGCCTTTAATGTGATGCCAATCTGGGTTTGGCCCATATTGTTTATTCTGATTATTGGAACCTTGAACGCTTATAACTTTATGGATGGCATCAACGGAATGACGGGTTTATACAGTTTAGTCGGCTTATCATCATTATTGTACATTAATGAAAAGGTAATTTCATTCACCGATGAAAATTTTATTCTTTATCCTGTTTTAGCCTGCATCGTTTTTCTGTTCTTTAACTTCAGAAAAAAAGCAAAATGTTTCGCGGGTGATGTAGGAAGTATGGCTATCGCTTTTTGGGTAATCGGTCTTATTACTTTACTGATTATGAAAACTCAGGACTATAAGTATATACTACTTCTTTCTGTATACGGAATCGAAGTAGTTCTTACCATAATAGAAAGATTGTTGCTTAAAGAAAATATATTTGAGGCGCACAGAAGACATTTATATCAGCTCTTTGCCAACGAAAAAAAGGTTTCTCATCTGCTGATAAGTTTTGTTTATGCTTTGGTACAGGCAATTATAAATTTATTTTTAATACATTCACACTGGGCAATCTGGATTGTTATTCCTGTGATTTTCATTCCGATAGGCAGTATTTATCTCGCATTAAAATGGAGCCTTAAAAAACAATATAAATTATAATAATAACTGATTCAAGAAATATAAGTTATGAAAATAAAAGAAACCCCTTTAAAGGACTGTTACATTATAGAGCCTACAATTTTCGAAGACGACAGAGGTTATTTTTTCGAAAAATTCAATGAAAAGAAATTCGAGGAACTTACCGGAATGAACGGTCATTTTGTTCAGGATAACATTTCTAAATCTTCTTACGGCGTTTTGAGAGGTCTTCATTTACAGAAAGGAGAACACGCACAGGCAAAACTGGTTTCTTGTCTTGAGGGAAAAGTTTGGGATGTAGCCGTAGATCTTAGAGAAGATTCACCTACATTTGGAAAATGGTTTGGGATTGAGCTTACAGCGGAAAATAAAACACAGCTTTATATTCCAAGAGGTTTTGGACATGGATTTTCTGTTTTAAGCGAAACTGCCGTTTTCTCATATAAATGCGATAATTTTTATAATAAAGAATCAGAAGGATGTGTAAAATACAACGATCCGGATCTGAATATCGACTGGAAAATTTCCGACAGTGAAGCTGTACTTTCTGAAAAAGATGAAAATGCAGCAAGTTTTAAAGAAAAGAATTTTTAAATATACTAAAAGCCACTTGTTGAAGTGGCTTTTATTTTTTAATACAGACTCTTCAATATTTTGTATCTTTGCAAACTCAAAATCAAAAAGATGCGTACAAAATCTGTAGGGAAGAAAAAAATAAATGTAGTAACGTTGGGTTGTTCCAAAAATGTGTATGATTCCGAAGTTTTAATGAGTCAGCTTAGAGCCAATGGCAAAGAAGTGGTGCATGAAGACAAAGGAGACATTGTTGTAATTAATACCTGCGGATTTATAGACAATGCCAAAGAAGAATCCATCAATACCATTCTCGACTATGTGGAAGCAAAAAACAGAGGTGAAGTTGAGAAAGTTTTTGTGACGGGATGTCTTTCCGAAAGATATAAGCCTGATCTGGTAAGAGAAATTCCGGATGTAGATCAGTATTTCGGGACGAGAGATCTTCCTGTTTTATTGAAGCATTTAGGGGCAGATTATAAACACGAATTGGTTGGGGAAAGACTTACCACTACACCAAAACATTACGCATACTTAAAGATTTCAGAAGGCTGTGACAGACCGTGTTCATTCTGTGCAATTCCTCTCATGAGAGGAGGTCACGTTTCAACTCCGATTGAAAAACTGGTTACGGAAGCCCAGAAATTGGCAAAAAAAGGAACCAAAGAATTAATTCTTATCGCTCAGGATCTTACTTATTACGGTTTAGATATTTATAAAAAACGTGCGCTTGGAGAGCTTTTGAAAGAATTGGTAAAAGTGGAAGGAATTGAATGGATTCGTCTTCATTATGCTTTTCCAAGCGGATTTCCGGAAGATGTTCTGGATATCATCAGAGAAGAACCCAAAGTTTGTAACTATATAGACATTCCGCTTCAGCACATCAATTCAGATTTACTAAAATCGATGAAAAGAGGGACAACTCACGAAAAAACGGATGCTCTTCTTGGAAAATTCAGAGAGAAAGTTCCGGATATGGCAATCAGAACAACGCTTATCGTTGGTTATCCCGGAGAAACTCAGGAAATTTTCAATGAGCTGAAAGATTGGGTAAGAGAACAAAGATTTGACAGACTGGGCTGTTTTACTTATTCTCATGAAGAAAATACAGGAGCATATGTTCTGGAAGATGATGTTCCGCAGGAAGTGAAAGAAGCCAGAGTGGAAGAAATTATGGAAATCCAGTCTCAGATTTCATGGGAGAAAAATCAGGAGAAAATTGGCAATATATATAAATGTATATTCGACAGAAAAGAAGGAAATTAT
Organism: Chryseobacterium sp. C2(2020); assembly: GCF_014218915.1. NCBI lineage: Bacteria > Pseudomonadati > Bacteroidota > Flavobacteriia > Flavobacteriales > Weeksellaceae > Chryseobacterium > Chryseobacterium sp. C2(2020). The sequence continues at coordinate 240,395 of NZ_JACLCT010000002.1, read as the reverse complement.
TTCATCGGAAGAACCGAATATGATTCTCCCGATGTAGACAACACAGTATTGGTTTCTGCTGAAAATACATACATTTCCATCGGTGATTTTGCAGAAGTAAAAATTACCTCTGCTGAGGAATTTGATCTGTATGGCGAATTAATTTAAAATTATTCCCAATTGTTTGATTTTTAGTAAAAAAAATCGTATATTGTTTTCATTAATATAATGTTATTCAATGATTAATAAAAATTAACATTAATAAAGCATTGCTTGAATAGAATTTAATTGTTTGATTTTCAATATTATTTTATTTTTGAAAATTAAAATGTTAAAACTTTTTTATGTATTGTTATGAAAATTAATTTTAAAAATATTAACTTTGCGAAATAAAGAGATTTTACATAACTATTGAGCTAAAAATTAGACTCTTGTGAAATGTGAAAATAATTTTTTGAAATTATATAATTAAAAATATTTATTTATATTAATGAATGCACAAATTGGGTATGGTATCCTGATTTAACAATGCATTCATTGGTTAAAATGTAATTTAAAATCTTTAAAAACTTATGAAAAAATTTTTATTAACAGCGACTATGTTAGTCGGATTTGTAGCGATCGCTCAGGCTCAGCAAGGAAGAGTGGGGATTAATACAACTACTCCCGCTGCGACTTTGGATGTTGTAGGTGCTCCTGCTGACCCAACTAAAGCAGATGCTTTATTAGTTCCTCGTATGACAGCTTCACAATTGGTAGCTAAAGACAACACTGTTAACAATTATGCAGCACCTCAGGATGGTGCAATTGTGTATGTTACCTCTGGTACAGGTTCAACAACTAGAACAACCAAAGTTACCGGAGCAGGTTTCTATTATTTTGATAACAGTGTTCCTGAATGGAAACCTTTTGTAAGTGCTGCTTCTGCTGCAATGACTGTAAGAGCTCAAACAGGTTCTACAATTTCTGATGCAGACTTAGGTAATGCAATTCTAGTAACTTCTAATACTAATTTTAATTTAGCCACTCTAACTAAAACTAATGGTAAAATGATTACTTTTATCGATGCTACTAATGGTGCAGGTTTTGGTATAAGCGGTGCGCATTCCACTGCTACTGTATCTCCTATTCAGTCTGGAGGGTCATTAGTGTATATTTGTGACGGTACTAACTGGTATAGCTATAGTGGATTCTAAAAATAGTATTTAAAAATAATTTAAAGACATATCATAATGAAACTAAAATTTACAACAATTATATTGGCATTCGCTGCTTTAACGAATACTGCATTTGCCCAAATTCGTTCCAATAACCCAATCAGTTCAACAATTGGTACGCAATCTGTTTTCTTAGATGCATCTGCTAACGGATTTACAACAACTACAAATATTGGAAAAGGTCTTACTTTTCCTAGAACTAATCTTACAACATTTACCTTTGTCACACAGACAACTGGAGCTTTAAACTTTCCTACTGCTTATGACGGTATGATTGTTTATAACTCCGCAACTGGTACCACTCCAGCAACTGGATCCGGGATTGGAAATCAATCTGTCACGCCTGGATACTACTATTTTTCTAATCCCACAGGTGGATCAGGAAATGCTTACGCAACATCTACAGGGCAGTGGTTACCATTAGGTCAAAATCCAAGAGTAAATTTTGCAACAACTGAAACTGTTACCAATACGCAAGTAGATGGAGCTCAGGTTTACGGTATTAAAGGTCAGTTTACGACTACAGGTACTTCTACTTCAGTTACAATTCCTGCTCCTTCCGGAATGACTTCTTTATATGGAATTACAATCTATAAGAAATCAGGAACTGGAAATAAAGTAGTTTATTCTAAAGAATTATATTCTTATGACGTTACTACAGGTGCTGCAATTACCGGTTCTCAAAGTATGTCTGTAGTATATCCGCAAGATACTTACGACTATGTATTAGAATATTTCAAATAATATTTGAATAATAACAAATAGACAATATTTAAAAACCAATGAGATTCCTCATTGGTTTTTTAGTTTATATAAAGTGCGTATATAGGTTATTTAGCAAGGATAATTTTATCTTATTTGATCTCCTTATGTATCCTATTTTAATGCTATAAATTTCCGTTTAGCTTTATACAGCAATTTTAATAAAATTGTTCGTAGACTAAAATCTGCAATAAATTTTTTCGTAAAAAATAAAATCATAAAATTCATTAACTTATTGATTAATAGAGAAATGTTTGTGTTAAAAATGTCTTAATCTGAATAATTTAGTTAAAATTGTTAACTTTTAACATTATTTTTTAACACTTTTTAACAATAGCATCTAAATCGCCTGTTCATAGGGAGTTAAGAAAAATATTAACATAAAATTTTATTTTCATTAACACTTGTTAACAAATAAAATAGGTGTATTAAAAGATTCCTTATAGATTTGCCCCAGTCAAAACCAATAAAATTTCAAAATGATGAAAAGATTCATTCTCGTAATCATAATGATGATTTCAACCCTTGGTATTTATTCTTTCAAAATGAATGCCATAGATGCGAAAAAAACAAGTTATGCATCGTACTACCACGATAAGTTTAACGGTAGAAAAACTGCAAGCGGAGAAATCTTTGATAATGCAAAGTTCACCGCAGCCAACAGAACGCTTCCATTTGGAACAAACATTAAGGTAACGAACCTTAACAATGGTAAAGAGGTAATAGTGAAAGTAAATGATAGAGGACCTTACCATTCATCAAGAGCTTTAGATATGTCTAAAGCAGCGTTCGATGAAATCGGAGATACCGACAGAGGTACAATTCCGGTGGAATATGAAATTGTCGACTAAAATTTATGATTTTAAATTTTAAAAAGCCAACTGATTCAGTTGGCTTTTTGCTTTGTTTTAAAGGCTTAATTCTACCAAAGCAGGGCAATGATCAGAATGTACTGCTTCTTTCAGAATAACAGCTCTTGTGAGCTTATCTTTCAAACTGTAGGAAGTGAAATTATAATCCAGTCTCCATCCCTTATTTCTTTCCCTTGAATTCTGTCTGTAACTCCACCATGTATAATGGTCGGGTTCATTATTAAAAAACCTGAAACTGTCGATCAGTTCGCATTCGTTGATAAAATTCGTCATCCATTCTCTTTCCATCGGTAAAAAGCCGGAAACATTTTGTAAACCTTTCGGATTATGAATATCTATTGCTTCATGACAGATATTAAAATCTCCTGAAATGATCAGATTCGGAATTTCTTTCTTTAAATTTTTAATGTACTCTAAAAAATCATGGCAGAGCTGCATTTTAAAATCCAGCCGTTCGATATTTGAAGCAGAAGGAACATACACTGAAATGGCAGAAAATTCGTCAAAATCTGCACGAATGATTCTTCCCTCGTTATCATAGCTTTCAATACCGCAGCCATATTCTACATGATTAGGCTTTGTTTTAGATGCAATTCCGACGCCACTGTAGCCTTTTCTCACCGCGGAATGCCAGTAACTGTGATATCCCAGTTTTTCTAAACTTTCAATATCGATCTGGTCGTTTCCTGCTTTACTCTCCTGAATACAGATAATATCCGGATCCGCCGTTTTCAGCCAGCCTAAAAAATCTTTGGTAAATGCAGCACGGATTCCGTTGACGTTATAAGTGATTAATTTCATGATTCAAAAGTATTAATAAAAAAGAAGCGGAAAAAATCAAAGATTTTTTCCGCCCCTCAGAACCCCAAGTCAAACTATGAAAACTACTTGGGTTCTAAAATACTGAATGGAATGATACACTCTTCAAGAGAAATCCCTCCATGTTGATAGGTTTCTTTATAGTAATTCACAAAGTGATTATAATTCTTTGGATAAGCAAGGAAAATATTATTCTTTGCGAAAATATATTTAGAACTTAAATTTCCTTTCGGTAAAAACAGTTTTTCAGGATTTGTAATTGCCCAAACATCACTGTCATCATACGTTAAGCTTTTTCCGGTCTTGTAACGGATATTCGTGGAAGTTTCTCTGTCTCCCACAACTTTGCTCGGTTTTTTAACGTAAACCGTTCCGTGATCGGTGGTAATCACCAGTTTGAAACCACTTTCAGCCGCTACTTTAATAATTTTCAATAAAGAAGAATTCTCAAACCAGTTTAATGTTAAAGATCTGAACGTCTTATCATCACGAATCAACTGATCTACAATGTGGTTGTCCGTTTTTGCGTGAGAAAGAATATCAATAAAATTATAAACAATTACCAATAGATCATTGTTTTTGTGCTGATTAAAATCGTCATAAATCTTTCTCTCAAAATCAGCATTCAGCACTTTCAGATACTTCATGGATTTTGAGCTTAGACCTATTCTTTTCATTTGATCTTCTAAGAAATCACGCTCAAATTCATTTTTATTTCCTTCCTCATTATCATTGAACCATTTATCTGGAAAACGTTTTTCAATTTCAGAAGGCATTAAACCCGCAAAAAAAGAATTTCTAGCATATTGAGTTGCAGTCGGAAGAATACTGTAATAATAATCCTCAGAAACCTTGTTATAATATTTTGTAAACAAAGGCTCGATCATCTTCCATTGGTCATAACGAAGATTATCGACCATCAGAAGCAAAACTTTATCCTTTTCAATTTCAGGTTTCACTTTATCCTTGAAAAGCGTGTGGCTCATAATCGGCTTATCCGAATCGTGCAGCCAGTCTTCGTAATTCTTTTCAATAAATTTGGCAAACTGAATATTTGCTTCCTCTTTCTGTGACTGAAGAAGATCTGCAAACTCATTATCCGTTACTTTATCAAATTTAATTTCCCAATTCAGAATTTTCTTGTAATATTCCGCCCAATCCTGATACGTTCTCAAATAAGAAAGCTCCATGGAAAGATTTCTGAATTCCTGCTGATACTGCAAAATCGTCTTTTGCTCCACAAGATTGTCCTCCTGAAGATTTTTCTTCAGCGAAAGTAAAATCTGGTTCGGATTCACCGGTTTCAGGATATAATCCGCAATCTGCGATCCGATTGCTTCTTCCATGATATGTTCTTCCTCACTTTTCGTTACCATAACGATTTTCAGCGAATTGTCTTTATCCTTAATCATCGGAATCGCTTCAAGACCTGAAATTCCGGGCATATTTTCATCAATCAGGGTCAGTGCAAACTTTTCCGAGTCCATGAGTTCAAGTGCCTCATTAACGTTGTTTACGGGAGTTACCTGATATCCCTTTTTTTCAAGAAAAACGATGTGTGGTTTAAGTAGATCTATTTCATCATCTATCCATAATATCTTTTCCGACATAATTATTTTTTTACATGGTTATTGTATCAAATTGCTGACCAATTATTTCTAAAATCTGCCAAAATCCGCAGAGGTAAAGTTAAATATAAGTTAAATGAAATAACGCAATAATTACGTTTTTCTTTTATTTAATTTCCACTTTTTAAATATTCCAGAGCTCTTTCCATGATTTCGTCTTTTCCCTGCTGTATTCCTTTAACTGTAGGTCGTACGATAATGTCCGGAATAATGCCGATTCTCTGCGTTTCTCTTCCGTTCGGATAATACGCTCCCAAACCCGTAAAACAAGTTTTAAGACCGGCAATATTAAATGAAATGACATCACCGTTTGCTCCCGAAGTGTACCCACCGATTACTTTTGCTTTCGGATGCTGCTTAAGCATCATCACGGTAGTTTCAGCCTGACTTTGCGTTACCTCATTTACCAGAATAACCACATTTCCTTTATAATAATCCGGGTTATTTCTTCCGATGTTGTTTTTACGGCGGTAAAATTTGCTTAAATAATTGGTTTCAGGAAAAATAAATTCATAATAAATTTTATTTTCAGGAAGCAACAGTCTGCTCAACGGCAAAATCGTCATATTCGGATAATTTCGGGAATCGAAAATAATCGATTCTGTATTTTTCAGATTTTTGAACATATCATTCAGATCAGATCTTTTGATTAATCCCATGTTCACATAACCCATCTTTTTTTCATCATCGAGAAACTTCCATTTTTCAGGAACAGGAGGATTTTCGCGAATAATTTCTTTCTGCAAATACGTTTTTACTTTTATGGCTAAATTAATTCCGTCCCTTTCAATTTTAAGCCCGAGAGAATCTTTATTGGTGTACAGAAAAAGATATTTCGACTTGTTGATCTTTCCCCATGAATTCGAAGCCGGAAGATATTTCCCAAATAAATTAATTTTCTGTGGAATCGTCAATCCTTCAACATCATAAATAACATCTCCGGTTTTGAGCGGATTTTCTTCATTAAAAATAGTCGGAAATATTTTGGTAACAACCAGTTTACCTTCCGCATAAGAATACTGCACCGGAACATTTTTTCTTCCATATTGGTTTAAACTAGTCAGCTTTGAAAATAAAAAAGCGTGCGAATCATCCGTTTTGGTCACAAGTTCCGCTAAACTTAAATGATAGTTTTCATCATTGTCAACAGCGAGAAATTTTGGAATCATTTCCCGTAAAACATCATTCCAGTTTTGATCGGTTTTGTATTTGTACGCAAAAAAATATTCCACATAATTCCAGTATCTGAACAATTCAAGAAGAGCAGTTTGTTTTGAAGTAAATTTCGAGCCGTAAGAATTTTCATTCCTGAAATAAACCTTTCTTCCGTTTAACCCGAAAAAATAATTTTCACCGATATTCCTGTTATTCTCAACAAATTTCAACTTTTGGCTTACATTTTCAGAAAAAAATTGCTGATCATCCATCCATACGAGATCAAAATTTTTTAAGAAATAAACTTTATCGTTATCATTTACACAATTTTTACAAACTTCAATTTTTCCGAGACTTTCAATCCAGTTAGCATAAAATTCATTCAATTGATCTTTATTGTTAATATTTTCAAGTTCATCAATTTTCTGAAATAACTGCTGATCCCAGTTAAACTTACCTTTCGCCACATTTGGATGATAATACTTTAAAAATCCCCAGACTTTGCATAACGATTCAAGCTTTTGGTTTTCCGATAAAGTCTGCGCCGAAAAATGTAAGTTTAAAAATAAGATAATGAAAAGGGAGAATTTTCTCATGAAAAGGTTATTCAGTCAAAGATAGTTTTTAAACACAAACAGCACAACTATTTATTCAAAGAAGATTTTATCCAGCCTTTGCTGAGTGAAACGCCTTTGCGAACGAAAATATGCCGCACAACTGTAAACAAAATCTTTGCGGACTTTGTGTTAAAAACAAATTCAACAAAGAAAATTACTTTCAAAACAACAAACAGTTTAATGAAAATTAATTACCTCTAAAATATAAAATTCCTAAATTTGTTTGCAAATACAGACGTTTTCAATGCAGAACAAGCTAAAAATCATCAACGATCCCGTTCACGGATTCATCAAAATTCCCCATGAAATTTTATTCGACATCATAGAGCATCCTTACTTCCAGAGATTAAGAAGGATAGGACAGACCGGGCTTTTGAATCTCATTTTTCCGGGCGCGACACATACAAGATTTCATCATGCATTGGGAGCCATGCATCTCATGTTTACCGCTTTGGAAACATTGAAGCAGAAAGGCGTGAAAATTTCAGAAGAGGAAGAAAAGGGCGCCATGTTGGCGATTTTAATGCATGATATTGGTCATGGTCCGTTTTCCCACGCTCTGGAAAGTATGTTGATGGACGATTGGCATCATGAAAAATTATCTTTATTACTCATGAATCGTCTGAATGATGAATTTAACGGAGAATTGTCCTGCGCTATCGAAATGTTTCAGGGAAAATACCACCGAAAGTTTTTCAACCAGCTTATTTCTTCACAGCTCGATGTTGATCGGTTGGATTATCTGAAACGGGACAGCTTTTTTACGGGAGTTTCCGAAGGAAGCATCAATACGCAAAGAATCATTTCCATGATGAACGTCTGTGATGAGGGCGAATTGGTAATAGATGCAAAAGGCGTTTATTCTATTGAGAATTTCCTCACGGCAAGAATGTTTATGTATTGGCAGGTATATTACCATAAAACATCGGCTTTGGCAGAATTTCTTCTCGTTAAAATTTTAGAAAGAGCCAAACTTCTGGTTTCGCAGGGAATCGATTTACCGGCAACCGAAAATCTGAAATATTTTCTGCATCGCGGAAAAAGTACAGCAACAGATGAAGATGTGGAGCGTTTTACACAGCTTGATGACAATGATATTATTCAGGCAATGAAAAACTGGCAGAATACAGATGACATGATCTTGTCTTACTGGTGTAAATGTGTGATCCAGAGAAACCTTCCGAAAACCATAATTTCTTCACATCCTTTTGAGCAAAGTTTTATTGAAGAAAAAATAAAGAATGTGAATGAATTTTTCGGAATTGATAATGGAAAAGAACTTGTACATGAAATTAAAAGAAAACTTCTTCCTTATGACACAGAAAAACAACCCATTTATCTGTTGCAGAAAAACGGAAAAAAAATACGTCTTGATGAATCGGAAGACCAGCTTTTATCAGGTCTCATGAGAAACAAAACCACAAGGTATATTCTTACATTTCCAAGGAATATTTCACACATTATTTCTTAAAGAATATTAAAATTTACGTTCCGAAAATTAAAAAATGTTTGCGAATTACAGAATTTCTTATCTTTGCAGAATATGGAATTTACAGCTTCGCAAATTGCAAGTTTTATCGACGGAAAAATAATAGGTGACGAGAACGCACTTATTACTGGAGTTTCGCCCATAGAAAGCGGGGAAACAGGACATCTTTCTTTCATCGCGCAGGATAGATTTTCGCATTATTTAGAGACTTCAAAATGTTCCGTTATCATTGTTTCGGAAAAGCTTATCTCAAAAGATTCTTACCTTCCTACTGTTATTGCAGTAAAGGATGCTTATCTCTCTTTTCAGGTTCTGATGAATTTATATCAGGAAATGCAGGGTAGAAGAACAGGAATCGAAAACGGTTCTTCCATTCATGAAACTGCTGTCATCGGAGAGAATGTGTATATCGGAGCTTTTACCTACGTTTCAGAAAAAGCAAAAGTAGGAGAAGGAAGCCAGATTTATCCGCAGGTTTACATCGGAAAAGGCGTGAAGATCGGGAAAAACTGTAAAATCGACAGTGGGGCGAGAATTTACGATTACTGCATCATCGGAGACAATTGTGTTATTCATTCCAATACCGTAATCGGAGGAGACGGTTTCGGATTTCAGCCGACTCCGGATGGATTCAAAAAAATTCCGCAGTTAGGAAATGTGATCATTGAAGACGATGTGGAAATTGGTTCCAACTGCAGTATAGACAGAGCAACCATCGGTTCTACCGTAATCGGAAAAGGAACAAAGATCGATAACCTAATCCAGATTGCACACAACGTAAAAATCGGAAAAAACAATGTAATTGCCGCACAAGCCGGAATTGCAGGATCTACAACCATCGGAGACTGGAACCAGATTGGAGGTCAGGTGGGAATTGTAGGACACATCAAAATAGGAAATCAGGTAAAAATACAGGCTCAGAGTGGCGTAAATTCCAGCGTAAACGACAGGGAAACCATCTACGGTTCTCCGGCGATCAGCTACAACGACTACCTTAGAAGTTATGTACATTTCAGAAACTTACCTGAAGTGGTAAAAAGAATAAATAATCTCGAGAATAACTCAAAAGATTAAACTAATGAGTGATATGCAAAAAACACTTCAGCAGGAAGTGACACTTTCCGGAATCGGACTTCATACTGGTAAAGAAGTAAAATTAACCATGAAACCTGCAAAAGAAAATACAGGTTTCGTATTCGTAAGAACAGATTTGGAAGGGCATCCTCAAGTCGAAGCAGACGTTAATTACGTTGTGGCTACAGAAAGAGGAACAACATTAGAAAAACTGGGAGTAAAGATCACAACTTGTGAGCATATTTTAGCGGCTTTGGTAGGATGTGATATTGATAATGCCATTCTTGAAATGGATGCTTCCGAACCGCCGATCTTAGACGGTTCTTCAAAATTCTTTGTAGAAGCAATCGAAAGCGTAGGAGTAGTGGAGCAAAATATAGCAAGAGAATATCTTGTGGTAAAAGAAGTTCTTACTTACAGCGATCCCGCTACAGGATCTGAGATCACTATTATTCCTTCAGATACCTATGAAGTAACAACAATGGTAGATTTCGGGACTAAAGTTTTGGGAACTCAAAATGCTACGCTTAAAAATATTTCTGAGTTTAAAGAAGAAATTTCATCGGCAAGAACATTCAGCTTCTTACACGAGCTGGAAATGCTTTTGGATCACGGTTTGATCAAAGGTGGAGATATTTCCAATGCGATTGTTTATGTAGATAAAGATCTTACACCGGAAACTACAGAAAAACTAAAGAAAGCTTTTGGTAAAGATAACGTATCGATAAGACCAAACGGAATTCTTGATAATTTGAACTTAAACTATCCCAACGAAGCTGCAAGACACAAATTACTCGATGTGATTGGTGATCTGGCTTTGGCAGGAGTGAAAATAAAAGGAAAAGTAATTGCCAACAAACCGGGACATTACGTAAACACACAGTTTGCAAAAAAACTGAACCGTCAGTGGAAACTGCAGAAAAAGAAAAATGTTCCAGATTTTGATTTAACAAAAGAACCGGTTTTCGATATCAACGGAATCATGAGACTGATGCCTCACAGACCGCCGTTCTTATTGATTGATAAAATTCTTGAGCTTTCAGATTCTCACGTTGTAGGTCTTAAAAATGTTACAATGAACGAACCTTTCTTCGTTGGACATTTCCCGAAAGAACCCGTAATGCCTGGAGTTTTACAGGTAGAAGCTTTGGCACAGACCGGAGGAATTCTTGTTTTGGCAAGCGTTCCGGATCCGGAAAATTACTCTACGTACTTTATTAAAATAGATAAAGTAAAATTCAAGAGAAAAGTAATTCCGGGAGATACGCTTATTTTCAAGATTGAATTGATAGAGCCTATCAGAAGAGGAATTGTTCATATGCAGGGTTATGGTTACGTAGGAGATACAGTAGCGGTAGAAGCAGAACTTATGGCCCAAGTTGCAAAAAATAAAGTTGATTAAATGATTCATCAATTAGCAGCCGTAGATAAACGTGCGAAAATCAGCAAAAATGTAATCGTAGAACCTTTTACTACAATTGCAGGGGACGTGGAAATTGGCGAAGGAACATGGATTGGTCCCAATGTTACCATTATGGATGGTGCAAGAATCGGTAAAAATTGCAGAATTTTTCCGGGAACGGTAATTTCTGCGATTCCTCAGGATTTGAAATTTGATGGTGAAGATACGCAGGTAATTATCGGCGATGAAACAACGATCAGAGAATGTGTAACGGTAAACAGGGGAACAAAAGCTCTCGGTTTCACCAAAATCGGAAAAAACTGCCTTATTATGGCAACTTCCCACATTGCTCATGATTGCGTGATCGGAGATCATGTAATCATCGTAAACGGTTGTGGTATTGCAGGTCATGTGGAAATCGGGGATTATACCGTGATGGGTGGTCTGTCGGCTGTTCATCAGTTCGGGAAGATCGGAAAACACGTGATGATTTCGGGAGGAACTCTGGTAAGAAAAGATATTCCACCTTATGTAAAAGTAGCGAGAGAGCCGATGTCTTATGCAGGAATTAATTCAGTAGGTTTAAGAAGAAGAGGATTTACCAACGAAAAAATCTTTGAAATTCAGAAAATTTACAGAGCAATTTTCCAGATGAAGATGAATGTTTCTCAGGCTTTGCTTTACATCGAAAAAGAAATGCTTCCGACGGCTGAAAGAGATGAAATCCTTCAGTTTATCCAGAATTCTCCTCGAGGAATCGTGAAAGGATACGGAACAGGGAAGGAAAGAGAATAATAAAGAAAAGTTTAGCTCAGTTATCAATGAAAAGTCTGATTTTTGTTTTAATGTGTTTTACAGCATCTTTTTTGTCCGGACAACAGACAGAAGGATTAAAAACGGAAAAAACAGCCAAGACTTCTATTCTGGAAAGAAGACTGCCTTCAAAATCCAATGACAGCATTGCTAAACATAATCTTAATGATATTCTGAAACAGAATAATTCCGGCGGAAACTCAATTTTTGGAACCGCAAATCCCTATCATTCCGAGATCCAGACGAATGTGAACAGGCTGAATAATAATGTGAATTCATTCAATAATAATGTTTTCAACAGACTGCCAACTCAGGGAGAAGGAATACAATTTAACAAAAGAAAATAAAAAATATATAATAAATTAATGGCAACAAGTAACGATATCAGAAAAGGACTTTGCATCGAATACAGCAACGATATTTATAAAGTTATCGAATTCCTTCACGTAAAACCGGGAAAAGGTCCTGCTTTCGTTAGAACAAAATTAAAATCTGTAACCAACGGTAAAGTAATCGACAATACTTTCTCTGCAGGTCACAAAATTGAAGAAGTAAAGGTAATTACCAGAAAATTCCAGTATCTTTATGATGATGAGAACGGATTTCACTTCATGAATAATGATGACTTCTCTCAATTATATTTAAATAAAGAAATGATTGAAAACTCAAACCTTATGAAAGCAGGTGAAGAAGTAACCATCATTTTGAAAGAAGTGGACGAAACTCCGCTTTCTGCAGAACTTCCGCAATCTGTTTACCTTGATGTAATAGAAGCAGATCCGGGAGTAAAAGGAAACACAGCAACCAACGCTCTTAAAAATGCAATCGTAGAAACAGGAGCAAGAGTAATGGTTCCTCTGTTCATTGAGCCGGGAGACAAAATCAAAGTAAGCACAGAAGACGGTTCTTACTTAGAAAGAGTAAAAGAATAATTATTCACAAATAATATGAGGCTGGAAGTATAACAACTTTCAGCTTTCATTTTTTATGGCAGCCTTGTAGTTTACCCTGAGCTTGTCGAAGGGGCAGTCGGGCTGCGATTAAAGTTGGAAAAACAAAGCCGTGTCAGGATTTTAAGACACCGTTGAAAATTTAAAACATCATTTAAAAAAATATGACGTTTCATCAACCCCAAAAACTGAAAACCATTGCCGAACTTATCGGGGCAAAATTTGTAGGTTCAGAAGACTTCGAAGTATTGGGAACGAACGAAATTCACATGGTAAAAGCCGGTGAAATCGTTTTTGTTAACCATCCGAAATATTACGATAAAGCATTAAATTCTGCTGCGACGATTATTTTAATTGATAAAGAAGTGGAATGTCCAGAGGGAAAAGCACTGTTGGTTTCCGAAGACCCTTTCAGAGATTTCAATAAAATCAATACCCACTTTACAAGAATTTATAACTTCACCGAAGAACTTCATGATGTCGAAATAGGAGAGGGAACAAAAATTCATGCTTCTGCGGTTATCGGAAATAATGTGAAAATAGGAAAAAATACCCTGATTTTTCCTAATGTTGTCATTGGCGACAGAACCGTAATTGGCGACAATGTAGTGATTCAGTCCAATACTGTTCTAGGAGGCGATGCTTTTTATTACAGAAAACTGAACGGCAATTTCGACCGCCTGATTTCGGTAGGAAACGTAGTGATCGAAAACAATGTAGAGATCGGAAACGGTTGTACAATCGACAGAGGAGTTACAGATTCTACCATTATCGGAGAAGGTTCCGTTCTGGATAATCAGATCCAGATCGGGCACGATACCGTTATCGGAAAAAAATGTCTTATCGCTTCTCAGGTCGGTATTGCAGGATGCTGCGTTATCGGTGATGAGGTTACCTTATGGGGACAGGTCGGCATTGCTTCAGGAAATAAAATCGAGAGCGGAGCTGTATTATTAGGGAAAACCGGAGTAAACAGAGACCTCGAAAAAGGAACTTACATCGGGATGTTTGCAGAAGATTTTAAAACGTATCTTAAAAAAGAAGTCAAACTGAGAAATCTCAAATAAACAAATTAGTTAGATTTATCTTTAATCAAAGAAATTTAATTAAATTTGTGTGCATTTAAAAAAGTAATAAATAAATTAAATAAATAATAAAATGTCAATTTTAGTAAACAAAGATTCTAAAGTAATTGTACAAGGATTTACAGGGAACGAAGGTACTTTCCACGCAAGCCAGATGATCGAATACGGAACTAACGTAGTAGGTGGTGTTACTCCGGGAAAAGGAGGAAGCGAGCACTTAGGGAAGCCTGTATTCAATACGGTAGCAGATGCTGTAGAAAAAGCCGGAGCTAACGTAAGTATCATTTTCGTACCGCCTGCATTTGCTGCTGACGCTATTATGGAAGCTGCTGAAGCAGGAATCAAAGTAATTGTATGTATTACTGAAGGTATTCCTGTAGCGGATATGGTGAAAGTAAAATCTTACATTGCTGACAGAGACTGCAGATTAATCGGTCCGAACTGCCCGGGAATCATTACTTCTGAAGAAGCTAAAATTGGGATTATGCCAGGTTTCGTTTTCAAAAAAGGTAAAGTAGGTATCGTTTCTAAATCAGGAACTCTTACTTACGAAGCTGCAGATCAGGTAGTAAGAGCGGGTTACGGTATCTCTACAGCAATCGGTATCGGTGGAGACCCGATCATCGGAACAACTACAAGAGAAGCTTTGGAATTATTCATCAACGATCCTGAAACTGAAGCGGTTGTAATGATCGGAGAAATCGGTGGAGGTCTTGAAGCTGAAGCAGCAAGATGGTACAAAGCAAGTGGTTCTACAAAGCCAGTTGTAGGTTTCATCGCAGGACAGACTGCTCCAAAAGGTAGAACAATGGGTCACGCAGGTGCAATCGTAGGCGGAGCAGAAGATACAGCTCAGGCTAAGATGGAAATCATGAGAGAAAACGGAATTAACGTGGTAGACTCTCCTGCAGACATCGGTGCTACTGTTGCAAAAATTCTAGGATAACATAAAACATAACGATATGAAAAAATTTTTATTAGCCTCTGCATTGGCACTTTCTACCATGTCTTTCGCACAGATCGATTTTGGCAGCACAAGATTCGGTGTTACTGTAGGAGGAAACTATTCCCGAGTGAAGAATGCTCACAATCCTTCCGGACCGAGATATACCGTTCAGGCAGGAGTATTGGCTTTAATACCGATAGGTTCAGCCAACCAGTTTTTCATACAGCCTGAAGTAGTTTACTTTGGAGCAGGAGAAACAGGAAAGGATAAGGATGCTAAAAACTATCCCGGTTATGATGCGGTATACGCAAATAACTATCTGAGTGTACCGATCTCGTTTAAAGGGTATTTTTCTGAATCTGAATCTGAATTTTTTGGGTTAATAGGTTCCAGATTTAATTTTTTATTAAGTCAGAACGTTAAAAACGCACCTAAGATCTACTACACAAAAGATCAGATTGATCCGAATTATCCTAATGTAAACGGTAAAGCGAGTTCATTTAACTTTGGAATAGGACTAGGAGTAGGATATAGTTATAAAAGACAGCTTGAACTTACGGCAAAATATGATTTCGGAGTTACGAATACATATCCTGGCCTTGATCAGGAGCCGAAAGGGACCAATAAAGGAAAGTCTGAGCAGGTTCTTAGTGTAAGCTTAAGCTACATCTTCAAATAAAAATTGATTCTAATCAAAACATAAAAACTCCCGAAACTTAATGTTTCGGGAGTTTTTTTATTTAAAAATTCTGTTTAAAACTTATCCTTTAATCCATTTCCAGATTTCCTTCAGAGTCGCTTTATTTCCGTACATTAAAATTCCTACACGGTAAATTTTACCTGCCAGAAATATCATAAAAAGAGTCGTTCCTAAAAGCAAGCCAATAGACAGCGCAATCTGCCACGCCGGAACTCCGTAAGGAATTCTCGCGATCATTGCCACAGGAGACGTAAACGGAATAATAGAAAGCCAGAATCCTAAAGGACCATCCGGATTATTCATTAGCGTAAAACTTCCGTACATTCCAAGCATTAAAGGCAGTACAGCAAACAAGGTGAACTGCTGTGTCTCTGTTTCGTTATCTACAGCAGAACCGATTGCGGCATAAATTGAACTGTAAAAGATATATCCCAAAAGGAAAAATGTTATAAAAACGAAAATAATTAATGGGAAATTCAGTTCCAGTAAACTGTGTGAAATCTGGGTTCCCATCTGTAAAATATCAAATTTTTCAGCAACACCTTCATTTCCGGGAATATTTTTAGGAATAGCAGAAAATCCGGTATTCAGCACCAAAGCTCCGATAACCGACATGGTGATCCAAACGATAAATTGAGTAAGTGCAACCATTGTTACCCCCAGAATTTTACCCATCATCAGTTCAAAAGGTTTTACCGAAGAAATAATAATTTCCACAACACGGTTGTTTTTCTCTTCCAGTACGCTTCTCATCACCCTAACTCCGTAAATAATGATAAACATAAAAGTAACGTACATTAAAAGCATACTCAGAACACTTTTCACGCCGAAAGCAAGATCAGAATCTTCTTTGTTATTTTCCGAGACGTTAATTGTTTTTAAATTGAAACTTTTATCCAGATTATCAAGCTGTAGCTCAGCAATGCCCAGTTTCTTTATTTTTTCTTTTTTGATGACTTCGTTAATGTCCGAAACAATCTTCTGCTTCGTATCGAACCCGATTTTATTGTTGATGATAAGTCTCGTATTCTTTTCCAGTTCATCAAAATTCTGATCTTTCAGTTCAGGCAGAACCAAAATCCCGTCTAAAGATTCATTGTTCTTAAGATTATTGATTTTTGACTTTTCATCTGCCGCAGAAACAAAAACATAGTTCAGTTTATCATTCGATTTCAGTTGATTTTTAAACAGACCGTTTTTGTCAACTACTTCAATAATGCTGTGAGATTCATTTGCCTTAAACATCAAACCGATAACAGCACCAAAACCCAGTAAAAGAATCGGAGCTAAAAGCGTTAATATGATGAAAGATTTTTTCTTAACCTGCGTAAGAAATTCTCTTTTTGTAATTAAAAAAATGTTATTCATAATTAAGAATTATTGCTTACCGCATTAATAAACACCTCGTTCATACTCGGAATTTTTTCATCGAATGACCTTACTTTTCCTACTTTTATCAGATCCAGAAGAATATGATTCTGGTCGGCTTCATTTTTCAGATCAAAAGAAAGTAAATTGTTTTCATTACTAATATTGAAAATTTCATATTTATTTCTGAAAGCCTCCAGTTGAGAATCATTGACATCAGAAACCGTGATCCCAAAAATATTTTTCTTGAATTTCTCGCGTACATCGAAAACCCTTCCGTCGATAATTTTTTTTGAGTTATTAATCAGAGCCACATAATCGCACATTTCCTCAACACTTTCCATTCGGTGAGTAGAAAGGATGATGGTAGTTCCGTTATTCTTAAGATCAATAATCTGGTCTTTAATTAAATTGGCATTCACAGGATCAAAACCCGAAAAAGGTTCATCAAGAATCAATAAATGCGGACGGTGAAGAACAGTAACCACAAACTGGATTTTCTGCGCCATTCCTTTTGACAGCTCAGACAGCTTTTTCTTCCACCATTGGTCGATGTGAAGTTTATCAAACCATTTTTTTGCCTCAGTTAAAGCATCATTCTTTTTCATGCCTTTCAACTCTCCGAAGTAGAGAAGCTGATCTCCAACCGTCATGTTTTTATACAGCCCGCGTTCTTCAGGCATATATCCGATATCTTTGATGTGATCCGGATTAAGCTTTTGTCCGTTGATCTGTATTTCTCCGGAATCCGCCTGTGTAATCTGATTGATGATCCGGATAAAAGAAGTTTTTCCGGCTCCGTTCGGACCTAAAAGCCCATAAACACTTCCTTTCGGAACATGGATGCTGAAATCATCCAAAGCTACCTTTTTACCTGCGTTATAGGTCTTTCTAATATGTTCAGCTTTTAGCATTAATTTGTTTTTATAATTAGGATAAAAATGTTCCGAAAGTTACGGAATAATTAAGCTAAAAGAAAAAATCCTGATGATTATCAGGATTTAAATTATTGTTTCATAATCTGCGTGACTTTCATTGTATTGTCACTCAGAATATATCGGATTAAATATTTACCCGGCTTTAATTTTTCAATATTAATCTCTCCGGAATTCATGTTGACTGAATAACTTGCAACCTGCGTACCTAAAATCGAATAGAAAATCACACTTCGGATTTTCAGGTTAGGATCTTTAGCCTTTACGATAAGGAAATCCTTTGCCGGATTAGGATAAGCAACAAGCACTCCGTCATCAGACTTCTGAGAGAAGGAAGCCGGCTCTTTAATCTGCGCTTTCATATTGTTGGAAAATCCAACAAATGCGCCTAAAAAGATAAACAAAAGTAAAAGTTTTCTCATCAAATTATAATTTCTAAGGGATATTTTAACAAAAATAATTAATTCTGCAATTCTACGCAATAGTTTTTTATATAAGTTGTAGTAAATTTGCATTAAATTTCATTCAAAAAGTATTCCAAAATGATACATTCAAGAAATAGAAGGCTGAGAGTAAACGAATCTGTAAGAAGTCTGGTAAGAGAATGTTCTCTTACAACCAACGATTTTGTAATGCCGATCTTCGTAATGGAGGGCGAAAATAAAGAAGAACCGATCCCGTCGATGCCGGGAATTTTCAGAAGGAGTATTGATCTGACGGTGAAAGAATGTAAGGAATTATTTTCTTTAGGTGTAAAAGCGGTTAATCTTTATATGAAGGTTTCAGAAGACCTGAAGGACAATACCGGAAAAGAAGCATGGAATAAAAACGGACTGATGCAGAACACGATCAGGGCGATCAAAGATGCGCTTCCCGAAATGGTAGTAATGCCCGATGTTGCTTTAGATCCGTATTCTATTTACGGTCACGACGGAATTATCGAAAACGGAAAAATTGTAAATGATGCTACAAACGATGCTTTGGCAAGAATGTCAGTGTCACACGCAGAAGCCGGAGCAGACATTGTGGCACCAAGTGATATGATGGATGGCAGAGTTCAGGTCATTCGTGAAGCATTGGAAGACAGCGGATTTACCGATGTGGGTATTTTAAGCTATGCTGCAAAATATGCAAGTTCTTTCTACGGACCTTTCAGAAGTGCATTAGACAGTGCACCGAAAGATAATATGGAAATTCCTAAGGATAAAAAAACATATCAGATGGATTTTCATAATTCCAGAGAAGCGTTGAACGAAGTTTTTAAGGATATTGAAGAAGGAGCCGACATTATCATGATTAAACCGGGACTTCCGTATCTGGATATTGTTTCTAAAGTACGTGAAGCGATTGATCTTCCGATTGCGGTTTACAACGTGAGCGGAGAATATGCTATGGTAAAAGCGGCTGCGCAAAACGGATGGCTGGATAATGACAAAACTATCATCGAAAGCTTAACCTGCTTTAAAAGAGCCGGAGCAGATATGATTTTCACGTATTTCGCGAAAGAAGCTGCAATGATTTTGAACAGATAATTTTTTCAAATTATACTTTAAATAAAAAACATTTCGGATCGAAATGTTTTTATCAATAGAAACGGGCTTTAGCCCGTTTTTTATTGATGAACTCCAAATTAGGCTTTAACCAAAACTTATTTTGAAACCAAAGAAAATGAATGACGATTATAAACTTTGGCTAAAACCCGATTATAAGAATATCAGGAAATATTAAAATCTTTTCCTTTCGTAAATTTTGCAGCAAAAGGAGCCTGATTTCCTGTATATTTCAGGACAAAATTCTTTTTTGTGTCCGTATCAACATTGGCTTTCACTTCAACATCCTGTGTCTGGAAACTCACATCAAGATTTACTCCCGCGTCTTTTTCAAGATTAATTTCCACACTTTCTGCATAAAATAAAGAAGTACTCAGATAATTAAATTTGATATTCTTCCTGTATGATCTGGATTCGTTTTGTGTAAATTCAGAATATTTTCTAAGGATTTCTATTCCGGGAGAATCTATGTTGGTGATTCTGGATTTTGTAACCCCATTTACCTTTACAGAAAAATCTTTCGCATTTTTAATGTCGCCTTTAATTCCGATATTGAAAAGAGAGGGAAGAGCAAGTCCGAATTCAATCATGCTGTCTTTCGTAAATTCAAAATCAGGAATCAGAGCCGGAAATTTCTGAACATTCATCAGTTGATTTTTAACCGTACTTAACTGGTCGCTGCCAAATAAATAGCCTATGAGATTATTATTCGTGGTTCTCCAGTTTCTTCCGTTCCATTCGTAGATTTCACAAAGCAAAGTATCGGTGGAAGAATGCGGAAGCAGATCCATATCCTGCCATTTGAAAACTTCTTTCGCATAAGGTCTTCGGTTGATGATGTTTACACCAAGATCTAAAGCTAAAAGCTCGGTAAGCTGTTGATTATTTTCCATAGTAATAATAAGTGTTGATGAAAGTCTAAAATTATGGAAATAAAATAAAGTTTTTAAAAATTTTGAGTTAAATATTATTCGAAGAATCTTTAAACGATGTATTAAAATTTCACAAAACTTTCAAGTCCATTTTGTAATCTAAAATTTGAATTCAAAAAAACTTTATCTTTGCCCTTATGATTTTACGCGGAGAAAACTTAATCAAAGAATACGGTCCTAAAAAAGTAGTAAAAGGCGTTTCTGTACAGGTTCAGCAGGGAGAAATTGTGGGTTTGCTTGGTCCGAACGGAGCAGGAAAAACCACTTCGTTTTATATGATTGTCGGTTTGGTTAAGCCTACTTCCGGAAAAATTTTCCTCGACAAACAGGAAATTACAACCGATGCGATGTACCGCAGAGCTCAGAAAGGTATTGGTTATCTGGCTCAGGAAGCGTCTGTTTTCCGTAAACTTTCCGTAGAAGACAATATCATGGGCGTTTTACAGTTAACCAAGCTTTCAAAGCGCGAACAGCAGATGAAATGCGATGAGCTGATTGAAGAATTTTCCTTACAGCATGTCCGTAAAAACCGTGGAGACCTTTTGTCAGGAGGGGAAAGACGTAGAACAGAGATCGCAAGATGTCTTGCCACTGATCCGAGTTTTATTCTTCTGGATGAACCTTTCGCTGGAGTAGACCCGATTGCGGTAGAAGATATCCAAAAAATCGTAAGAAGTCTTACGGATAAAAACATCGGAATCCTCATTACCGACCACAACGTACAGCAGACTCTGGCAATTACCAACAAAACATACATCATGTTCGAAGGAAGAATCCTGAAAGAAGGACTTCCGGAAGAACTGGCAAACGATCCGCAGGTAAGAGAAGCTTATTTAGGAGAAAACTTCGTTTACCAGAGTATTTTTGATAAGCCGAACAAGAAAAGCTATGCTTACAATATCTGGGCTGGAAATTTCGATTCTAAAACCCAGTTTCAGAATTTTGTGGATGAAAATTTTGCGCAGTTTGATGATCTCAGATTGCTGTATGGCTTTGAAGACATCAGTTTTGCCTCATTGGGGAATTCCGAAATTCAGCATATTTTCAATGATGTGGTGGATAAAAATGCCAACAATTCTTTTGTGTTTCAGAAGAAAGAGATTAATTCAATGTATTCTTTAGAGCAGGCAGAATCAGACTCAAAAGCAGCGAGTAAACCTGAGTTGCATTACCTTACAACTTACGTATTCGAAAATTAAATTAAAGCAATTATTTGCTGAAAAATAGAATAAAACGTACCTTTTTCTCTGTAAAACGGTACGTTTTTTATTTAAAATCATCGTATGGCAAAACCTTTCAACAGAACTGTCACCTTATTCGGAATCTATAAACAGCTTGTTCCTTTCATCAGACCGTATCGTTTGATGATCTACGGAACGCTATTTCTAACCTTTTTAGGAGCTTTGGCGGCGCAGGTCAATCCTTTGGTTTTAAAATACACGGTAGATGAGGTAACCAAACTTACACATCTTCCGCATCCGATGTCGGAAGGAATTCATATTCTCGTTATCATCTCCGTTATATTATTGGGAAAAGAACTGCTGAACATCTTCATCAATTTCGGACAGAAATTCTATGGCGAAAAGATCAGAATTAATGTAAGTTCTATTCTCGCACAATCTGCCATCGACAAAATTTTAACTTACAGAGTTGCCTATTTTAATGATGAAAACCACGAATCCGGAAAATTGCAGATCAGAATAGACAGAGGAATTGAAAGTCTAACACGACTGGTGCAGAACTTTTTTATCGATATGCTGCCTTTGTTTTCCAACGCGATTATTGCTTTAATCATCATGTATCTGCAAAATGTATATGTGGGAATTGTTTCCACCATCATTGTTCCGATCTATTTTTATGTAAGCTCATTACAGGCGAAGAAGTTAAGCGGAGTACGACGAACTCTGCGAAACCAGCGTGAACAGAAAACTTCAGGACTTTTAAATTTAATCAACTCCATCATGGTGATTAAAAGTTTTGTCCGCGAAAAATTCGAAGGAAAAAAACAGTACGACTTGCAGATGCAGTTGATGGAGAGTCAGATGTTTACAAGAAAAACAAATTTTATTTATGATGGTTTAAAAACATTCATTGAACAGTTCGGAGTGGTTTTGATAATCCTTCTGACGGTTTACCTAGTTCTCGATCAGCAGATGACCATCGGAGCGATTATGCTTCACATCATGCTTTTCAATAATGTTTCGGCTCCCATTCGACAACTGCACAGAATTTATGATGATATGAATGATGCGATGATTTATGCAGAAGGTTATTTTGATATTTTAAATGCAGACGACGAAAAAGAACCGAACGGTAATTTTGTAGAAAAAGAAATCAAAGGAAATTTTGAACTGAAAAACATCAATTTCACGTATCCAAACGGGACACAGGCTTTACACGATGTTTCCATGAAATTTGAAAACGGAAAAACCACTGCTTTGGTCGGATTAAGTGGCGCAGGAAAATCAACGATTATCAATCTTCTGTGCAAATTTTACCTTCCCGATTCCGGAGAAATTCTTTTGGATGGGGTAGATCTCAATCATTTCGACAATACTTTTCTGAGAAACGATCTGGGATTGGTACTTCAGAAGAACCATATTTTTCAGGGAAGTATCGAAGACAATATCCGATACGGAAATATGAATGCTACTTTCGAAGAAATTGAGGAAGCGGCTAAAAAAGCCTATCTGCATGAACAGATTTTAGATTTACCCGAAAAATATAATCACGATGCAACGCAACTTTCGGGAGGACAACAGCAGAGAATTGCCATCGCCAGATTATTCTTAAAAAATCCTCCGATTATTTTCCTTGATGAACCAACGGCGAGCCTCGATGCCATCGCCACAGAACAGATCAAAAATTCTCTGGATGCGATAAAAGAAGGCAGAACCGTAATTATTATTTCCCATTCTTTATCGCAGATTTTAGATTCAGATAAAATTTATGTGATGAAAAAAGGCAGAGTTGTGGAAAGCGGAACGCACGATGAACTGGTACAGATCAACGGAACCTACAGAGAAATTTTTGATGCCTCTGCAAGAAGTTTAAATCTGGATAAATTGGTTAATACTTATAATGATAAAAGATAAAAGATAAAAGATAAAAGATAAAAGATAAAAGATAAAAGATAAAAGATAAAAGATAAAAGATAAAAGATAACTTTGCTAAAACACTAAAACACTAAAACACTAAAACACTAAAACACTCCGACCTTCATACCCAATGAACTATCATTACCTCAAAAAACTCGACCGCGTCACCGCAATTCTTACACAATTACAGTCGAAACCGCTTGTAAGAGCGCAGGATCTGGCTGCAAAATTTGATGTGAGTGTAAGAACCATTTACCGCGACGTAAAAACACTGGAAAATGCCGGAATTCCGATCATTGGTGAAGCAGGAAGCGGTTATTCTCTGATGGATGGCTACAAATTGCCACCTGTTATGTTTACCAAAGAAGAAGTTCTGAGTTTCATCACCGCCGAAAAACTGATGCAGAAATTTTCACATCAGAGTTTGGGAAATCATTATCAGACCGCGATGGAAAAAGTGCGTTCCGTTTTAAAATTTTCCGACAGAAATTTAATCCAGAATATTGAAAATCAGATTGATATTTTTCAGTATCATGCCGAAACCGAAGATACCATAAAAGATGTTCTTCCGACAATTTTAGAAAGTATTGGAGAAAAACGGCAGTTACTTATAGAGTATAAAACTGTTGATGATAAAATTTCAACGAGAACCATCGAAGCTGTTGGCGTTTTCTTTGAATTCAATTATTGGTACATCATGGCTTACTGTACCTTGAGAAATGACTTTCGGCAATTTCGTATTGACCGGATTTTAAAGATTTCGAAAACCCATAATCCGTTTTTAGGAGAGTATGGGCAGATTAATGATTACAGACAAAGCAGCAACGGCAATAAAACACGCGTAAGACTTTTGGTGGAGAAAAAGATCATGACTTTTCTGGTCAATTCCAAAAAATACTACGGTCTAACCAAAGAAATTGATGCCGAAAACGGAATGGTAGAACTCACTTTCGAAACAGAATCCATCAAAGACGGATTTCCGCGCTGGCTGATTACTTTTGCAGATTATGCAACAATTTTAGAACCCGAAACCCTCAAAGTACAACTCAATGATTTGTTGTCAAAGATTGCGGACAAGCATCAATAAAAACCCCAACAATTGCTATTGAGGTTTCAATAATTTAAAAATGATAAACTTAAATTTTTATTTTTTGCCGCAAAAGAAGCAAATGATTAACACTTTAGTTATTTTAAGCTTAATGATTAATATAAAAAGAACACATAAGTTAACAAAAATCAAAGATTCCTTTTGCAAACCTTTTGAAATATCTTAATAAATTCTATAAAGTCTTTTGCGGTTAAATTTAAAATTAGCTTAAACAAACTTCATGTTTAAAGAAGAACGGATCCGCAGATCATAAAAGTTCGTTAAAATTTAATCTATGAGACGCATCTCCGCTCTTTTTCCTTACTGCGGTTTCGTGAGAGAATCAATGATTTCAGTTTGAACAAAGGCATTAACGAACCGAAAATCTCTCCCAAAAAAAAGGCGGTTCAATTCCCAAAGCTCTTAAATAAACATACCCTTGTCCACGGTGATGAATTTCATTATCAACAAAATACAGAATATTCTGATACACAGGGAATTCATACTGTCCGAATAAATTAAAAGTCTCCTGAAAACGCTCCTCCGAAATCTGCGCAAAATAATGATTGATCGTTTCCGTTTCTTCGTCCCACTTTTTCAGAAGCTCCTCCTTCGTTTTCGGCACAAAACCTTCTTCATTGTAAGCTTCCATATTCTTGTCGACAATCCCCTTCAAAGCAGGTCCGCCAATGCTGATTAACTCAACCGCTAACTTTGCGAACGGTCTCATTCCCGCAATCGAAAATTCAAATAAATCCTTTTCAGGAAACGCTTCGATCACTCTTCTCGTTAAATTTCTGTGACCCTGCCAATGTTCTAATAATTGTTCCGAAGTCATAAACTGTTTTGTGATGGTTGCTGTAGTTGTCATAGTTTTAATGTTGTTTGTTATTGTTGATACAAAGATAAACCGCGGTGATGACAACAGTTTGTCAGTAGGATTTTCAGGATAAAAATTTTTTTCTTTTTAAAATAATTTTTAATATTTCTCCGTTAGATAATCATACTTAAAGCAATGTTAGGTAGATAAATAATTTGAGGGTGACCGGTTTTTAATCGGTCATTTTTTATTTAAAAACAAAAAATCCAGGTTAATATAACAGTTAGCATTAGCGATGTCATCCTGAGCGCGAAGCAGTCGAAGGATCTTTATTTTTTAAGAAGCTGTTTCCAGCTTTCCGCACTCGCTATTTACAAAGTTTGGGCTGCGGCGGCTTTGCCGCCGCAGCCCAAACTTTGTAAATGAGCTCAGACAAATGCTGCAATCTGGGCTAGGTCGCAGCCGGAATCACAAATGTAAAGTTCCTTAAACTCAAAATTTGTAAACCTAATTTTAAAAAACTAATTTAGTCCTATGAAAATTTATACAAAAACAGGAGATAAAGGTCAGACCGCTTTGTACGGCGGAACAAGAGTTTCAAAAGCAAGTGCAAGAGTCGACAGTTACGGAAATATAGACGAGCTGAATTCCTTCATCGGAATCGCCAAAAGCCATATTGAAGATGAAGAAGTGTTAAGACAACTGAAAAAAATCCAGTTCGATTTATTTACTGTAGGTTCCGAAGCGGCAACTCCCGTGGATAAACTCATGTTGGCAAACGGAAAATCGCGGCTTCCTTTAATCATTTCAGATGCCGAAATCGAAGAACTCGAAAACTGGATGGATGCTTTTGACGAAAAATGCGAACCGCTCCAGTATTTTATTCTTCCCGGAGGCGGAAAAGCAGCAACATTTTTACATGCAGCACGTACAATCTGCAGAAGAGCAGAACGTTCTTTGGTATTCTTAAACGAATCGGAAGAAGTACGTCCGGAACTTATTAAATACCTGAACAGACTTTCCGACTATCTTTTCGTTCTGGCAAGATACATTTCAAAAATCAACAACGAACCGGAAGAATACTGGAACCCGAATGAAAGATAAAGTACTGCTTTTCATCAACGGAGATCCTCCCAAATCTTTTCCCAACATTGAAGAATACCGTCTCATTGCCTGTACAGACGGTGCTTTTCATTATCTTAAGAACCTGAATTTCCCTTTAGATAAGCTGGATTTTATTTCCGGGGATTTCGACTCGCATTCCGGCTCGGATGAAAATATATATGAAGACAAATTCATTTATACGCCCGATCAGGATAAAACGGATTTTCAGAAAGCTTTGGAAATTATTGCAGAAAAAGACTTTAAAAAAGTAGATGTTTTCGGTGGAAGTGGAGGAGAACAGGATCATTTTCTGGGAAATCTTACCGTGGCTTTTGGTTTTAAAGATCAATTCGATATCAAATTCTATGATGAATTTTCCGAGTATTATTTTATTCCGAAACAATTTGCTGTAACAGGAGTGAAAGACAAAATGATTTCTTTGTATCCGTTTCCTGCAGTTGAAAATATTACGACCAAAGGTCTGAACTGGGCTTTAACCAATGGAAATTTAGATATTACTTCCAGAATCGGAACACGAAATTTTGCTGTGGAAGATGAAGTTTCTATTCAATATGAAACAGGAGATTTGCTGATTTTTGTTGGGAAAAACTATTTGTAGTGTAAACACTAATTGCACGAATGTTTTCACAAATTGCACAAATTTATTTTTGTAATTAAGAATAAATAATGAACTAATTGAATCAATAGGAAAGTACTTTGCTCAGTTTTCTAATTGCTAATGTTTTCACAAATTGCACGAGCTTGATTTTATAAAAAAAATAATAAAGTTATCCGCATCAATAGGAACGGGCTTTAGCCCGTTTTCAAATTAAAAAACATCAACTGGCTTTAGCCAAGACATAAAATATCAAACCCGAACATCGGTGTAGATTCGTGAAATATGTGAGAAAATAAAAATGAAAAACCTCATCAAAATATCATTCCTGGCCATCACATTACTCTGTGTTTTCTCCTGCAAGACACAGCAATTTTCCACACCCGAATTTGGAAAAAGAGAAGCAGGAAAAGATATTCAGATTAAAAAAGTCAACAATTTCAGAACGGTTGGAAACATCAGAAATATTGACGGAAGAACCCTGAAAGAAGGAAAACTGTACAGAAGCGGAAATTTATATAAACTGAAAAATACTTCTTTTAAACAAATTGAAAATTTAGGCATCAGAGAAATTATCGATCTTCGGAATTCAAAGGAAATTGCAAAGAAGCCCGATCATCTTCCGGAAGGAATTGTTTACAAAAATTATTCAGCGTTTGAAGACAAAGGCGATCAGTTGGATCAGGCAAAGAAATTGGTCTTAAAAGGAAAAGTCAACGGTGCAGATGCGGACAAAAGAATGCATGATTTTTATAAAGACTACGTTACGGAAAACCCAGAAATCATAAGAAAAATTATCACAGAAATTTTAGAATCAGATCAGCCTGTTTTATATCACTGCACCGCAGGGAAAGACAGAACCGGAATCACAACCGCTCTCATTCTTACGATTTTAAAATTCGATAAAGAAACCATTTACAACGATTATCTTTTATCCAATAATTACAGGAAAAAATTAATCGATAAAAGACTTCATCTCGCCCATAACCTGCATTTTATCTACCCGAAAATGGACATTACAGTTCTCGAGAAATTAAGCTGGATAGAAACCGCTTATCTGGATGCCGCTTTTAATGAAATTAACAACAAATACGGTTCTATAGACCGATATATTCAAGAGGTTTTAAAAATTTCTGAAAATAAAAGGCAGGAATATATTCTCAAGTTTACATATTGATAATCTAGCTTTATTTTCTTCAATAAAATCCATTAAAATTTATAATAATTTTAACGCTAAAAAACCAAACTTTTTTAGCAATTTTGCATTCTTAATTCACTTGTTTAGAAATGAAAATAAAGTACTCGGAACTTATTGATCAGACGTTGTATTTCCCGACCGAGGAATTCAATGTTTCTGAGAACAATTTGTTGTTTCACGACATTCCTTTAATGGATGTTGTTGAAAAATTTGGCACCCCGCTAAAAATTAGCTACCTGCCGAGAATTTCTCAAAATATCCAGAAGGCAAAAAGCTGGTTCAGGGAAGCCTTTGAGAAAACCGATTATAAAAAGAATTATAGATATTGCTATTGTACAAAATCCAGTCATTTTAAATTTGTATTGGAAGAGGCTTTAAGAAACGACATTTCCATAGAAACTTCTTCAGCCTATGACATGGATATCGTAAAATCTCTTTACAAAGAAGGAAAAGTAACGAAAGATATAGAAGTAATCTGCAACGGTTTCAAAACAGACGATTATCTGGCGAAAATTTCGGAGATGATTAACAGCGGTTTTGAAAATATTACCCCGATTCTGGATAATTACCGTGAGCTGGATAAACTTACAGAAAGCATTGATACCACTTTCGATATCGGAATCAGAATCGCTTCTGAGGAAGAACCGAAGTTCGAATTTTATACCTCAAGATTAGGAATCGGATACAAAGATATCATTCCTTACTACAGCCAGAAAATTGCAGAGCATCCGAATGCAAGACTGAAAATGCTTCATTTCTTCATCAATACCGGAATCAAAGACACAGCCTATTACTGGAACGAATTGTATAAATGTCTTCGTGTATACGCGCGTCTGAAGAAAATTGCTCCGGAAGTCAACTCTCTGAATATCGGAGGAGGTTTCCCGATCAAAACATCTTTGCAGTTCGATTACGATTATCAGTACATGGTGGAAGAGATCGTTTCTCAGATCAAGAAATTCTGTGAAGAGGAAGGAGTGGAAGAACCGAATATTTATACAGAATTCGGAAGTTTTACTGTTGGTGAAAGCGGCGCCAATATTTATAAAATCATTTCCCAGAAACGTCAGAACGACAGAGAAAAATGGAATATGATCGATTCTTCTTTCATGACGACGCTTCCCGATACATGGGCAATTTCCAGACACTTTATCATGCTTCCGTTGAATCGTTGGGACGATACGTACGAAAGAGTTTTCTTGGGTGGATTAACTTGTGATTCGGATGATTATTATAATTCTGAACAGCATACCAACGCGATTTATCTGCCTGTTTTCAGCGATACAAAACCTCTGTATATCGGATTTTTCCATACAGGAGCGTATCAGGAAACCATCGGAGGATACGGCGGAGTTCATCACTGCTTAATGCCGCAGCCGAGACACATTTTGATTCAGAAAGACGAAAACGGTGAGTTGCAGTATGAAATTTTCCGTGAAAAACAGGAACCGGAAGATGTGCTGAAACTTTTGGGTTACAAATAAATATTTAAACACAAACAGCACAAATTTTTGCACTAAAAACACAAGTAATAATTGTGAAGTTTTTGAAAACTATTCGTGCAATTAGTGTTTAATAAAAACAAAAGCTCTCAGATGTTGAGAGCTTTTCCTGTTTAAAAATATTTTGAAATCTTATCCAGTTCCAGTTCGGCATAATCCGAAACCACAATATTTGCCAACGTATAATCCTGATTTTTAGAATGCGGACTTCTGTATGCGGCACAAAAAATATTTGCCCGATGTGAGGCTAAAATCCCATTCGTGGAATCTTCAATCACCATACAGTTTTCTACCGGTTCATTGGCCATTTCTGCGGCAAGAAGAAAAACTTCAGGATGAGGTTTGGATTCTTTCAGGTCGGCTCCGCTTATCTTTCCTCCAAAATATTGTTCAAGCTCAAATTTTTCAAAAACCATATTGATGGTTGCCATCGTTGCGGAAGAAGCGAGAATCAATTTGATCCCGTTGTCGTAATAATGCTTTATCAGTTCTCTTACGCCTGAAATCAGATCAAATTCTTCATCATTATAAAAGTATTCCTTAAAATAATCTCTTTTGGTTTTTGCAATGTCTTCGTACGTCTGTTTTAGATTAAATTCTTGAATCAGAGTTTCACAGACTCTTTTGGTAGAAGCTCCGGTAAATGAAGCGTATAACTCTTCCGAAACGTCGTTTCCAAGATCGTTAAAAGTTTTAAAATAGGCTTTTCTGTGCAGAGGTTCCGTATCCACAATCACGCCATCCATATCGAACAGCACAGCTTTTAAAGGCATATCTGAATTTTTTTACTAAAATAATAAACGTTTCAGAATTGAAGCAAATATTTTTCGATTACTTTTTAAATTTCGCGATCCAGTCTGCCATTTCAGCCAACACTTTTGGGGAAATTGTCTGTTCAATTTCCGAATATTCTGAAAATGCTCCGGTTGTAGCTTCCTGAAACAAATGATTCAATCCGGAAATTTCCTCCGTTCTGAAATTTTTGTTTCCTGCTTTCGTCAGCGATTTTTTAATGGCTTCCAGATTTTCTTTCGCCGGAACCTGAAAATCTAAACTTCCGTTCAATGCCAGAACAGGGATTTTTAATTTTGAAAGATATTCATCAGGATTAAATTTCACGAAATACGTAAACCAGCTTTTAGAAATCTGCTGCTCCATATTTCCGATGGCTTCCTCATTCATCTGATCTTTAAAATTTTTAAGTAAAAACTCATGAAGATCCTTTTCATAACGGTTTCCGGAATAATTTTTAATAAAACCGTAAATGCCGGAATTTATTTTTTTATTGGCTTCAAGCTATGCTTCACTTTGTCCCATTAATTTTCCGGCAAGATAATTCTGCTGTACCAGAAGTTGGTCTATAGAAGTTCCCGGAGCCGCCATCAGAACCGTAAACTTTACATTTTTATTGCCCGCTGCAACCATCGGAGCGATCATTCCACCCTCAGAATGTCCCAGTAAACCGATGTTTTTATAACCTTTAGACATTAAATAATCCACTGCCGAATTTATATCTGTCGAAAAATTATAGGTAGTATCATTTCCTGAACCTTGCGAAGAACCTCCGATTCCTCTGTCGTCAATTCTTAATGTGGCAATGCCCTGTTTTGCAAAATAATCGGCAATAACGGCGAAAGGTTTATGTTCAAAAATTTCTTCATCACGATTTTGACTTCCGGAACCGGTGATCAGAATGACAACAGGCTGGTTTTTATCAAAATTTTTAGGCTGTGAAATCGTTCCGGCTAACGTATTTTTGTCTTTCGGATTCTGAAAGGTGATGTCTTCCGTATCATAATTGAAAGGCGGTTTTGGTGTTTGAGGACGGTTGATGACGAAGTTTTCAGTATTGGGTATAAAAGTAAGAGGGACACTGAAATTTCCCTGTCTGAAAGTTCCTTCAATTTTTCCGTTGCTGAATTTTCCTTTATAACTTACACCAAGTGCCTGTTGTTCAAAACTCAGTTCACCGTCTGTAAAATCTGTTTTGTCGACCGGAATATCTTTTGCTCCCTGTTTCGGGCTGTCTACAGTGGAAGAGTAGCTGTTTCCGTCTTTTTTGATATTCAGGATAAAAGGCAATTTCATTCCCTGGACATCAATATCTCCTTTCCACGATCCGACAATATTCTGTGCGTTAATTAGTTGGATGAAAAATAAAGAGAATGCGGCAAGTAATGTTGTTAATTTCATGGAATTAAATATTGATAAGAATTTTTGAAATAATTTCTGCGATAAGAAGAGCAACGGCAAAACCAGCAAAATGCTGCCATTTTTTAGCATTCACGGACGTTTTAAACCCGTTAACCAGTAAAGTGATGTAATATACCGTAATCATTAAAAGGACACAGCTGATGACAAGCAGCAAAGCCAGATCTAATGGTTTCAGTTGAAGATGCTGAATATCATTCCGCTGATTTAAAATCTGATCTCCGATTCTGGTAAGAATAGGGCTTGAAGTAATAACCGCACCAATATACATCGGGAATCTGGAAACCGTGGCAGTATTAAAAATATCAATTGAACGGGTTTTCCTGTTAATAATTTTTCCGGCGATCAGAAGGGTTACAAAAATACAGGCGACATTGATGCCGTTTTCTTTTAGACTGGTCAGAAAATCTGTTTCACTCTGATGAATATCGAGAACACCGTCGTAAGTAACATCTAAAAAAGAACCGAGTAAAGCACCAGTCAGCGTTAATAGAATTCCGGTTATAAAAAGCTGTTTCTCACTGTAAATCCCAAAAGGGTTAAAAATCAATTTCCAGTTCATGGTTTATTTTTTCAGGGTTTCAATTTTTCCGATCAGATCGTCGAGTTTATTTCTCATGGTGGGGTAGGAAAGTCCTGCCTGTTTCGCCATTTCCTTAATGCTTCCGCTCGACAGAAAAAAGCTGAGGATAAATTCCTGCTCTTCCCGCGTAAGCTGCAGGTATATTCTTGAGATAACCTAAATTTTTAACGTTTTGGAGCTTTACCTTCGGGCGGGGGTTTCGAAGCCAAATATTCAGATAATATACAAATTCTTTAATAGAAGTGCGAAATCGGAATTTTACACTTGGACTCGCCTGTTGCAAACCTTTGTTATGTGAAATATGAATTAATTGTCAAGTTTCTTTGATAAGAATTGTATAATTTTCTTTAAAGATTCAGGCGAACGTTCTTCGATATGTTTTATAACGATTTCAATTATATCATATCTAGATTTATTTCTATTCCTTAGTTCCGTGTCAATTCGATTATACAATTTTTTACCGTTATTGTCTTTTTCTGATTCACCAGAATTTTTATAATCTGAAAGAATTGTTCTTAGACTAGTTTGTTGGAAAATATAATCCTCTAATGTTCTATATAGTTTTTGGTCAGTCTTTAAAAAAAGGTTTTCTTTTAAAAATTTTTCCAGACTTTCTATAGGTAGGTAGTTTATAGGAATATTATTTGAAATATTATTTTTAGCAATGTAATTTTGAGCTGCAGTTTGAATATCAGCATCAAGGATAATCATAATTTTTGCATTTCGCCCCATAAGATTACTGACCACTACGTCTTGAGCTAATTCTATAACATTAGAATATCCTCCACATGGTAATACATGTATTAGTTTATTGTTAATTAAAGAGTTATTTCTCAATAATCTATTGATAATTATTGAAGCTAAATCATCTTCAACTAGAATTACATGATCATATCCCGCTTGATCATATAATATCTTTGTAGCATATGCAGGATAGCAAGGATTAATAATTTCTATAGAATTGTCAAAATGCCTATCAATGAAAAAAATATTCGAGGGTGCTATAGAACTAATAATCTCTAAGGAATGGGTTGAAAAATAAATTGCATAATTGAAATTATCAGACATCTTCTCTAGAAATTGAACTAATCTTTTTAAAGAAGATGGATGAAGTGCTAGTTCTATTTCGTCAAGCATTAAAAGACAAGGAATATTCAAAGTTGTTCTATCAGAATTCCTAATATTTAATGAATTTAAAATACTAATTAGGAGATTCTCCCCAGTTGACATATGAAACTGACTAATTTTCTTATTCTCCTTTTCGTAATAAAAAATATCGCCATTGATATTTAGATTGTTAGGTAAATCTGAATTAATTACTTTAAATAATTTTGGATAAAAATCCTTATCATTATGTAATATTAAACCTAAATTTTCACGTATAAATTCTGGAGCAGATTTTAAATACTTTTCATCAATTAGTTCAAGTTTACGTAAAGTGTTGTAATTCGTATTTCTAAATCTATTCCCATAAATTAAACTTCCTTCAAAAAATCCTTTAATTTTAAAGTCTCCTTCAGTTTTTCTAGTCCATTTCCATTTATTATGTTCGAAAACTTTTTTATAATAACGTTTTCCTCCATTAAGTTCGAATTGAATAAATGCGTCATTATCAGTATTTCCGAAAAAATCATTCATTTGCATGTAAAAGAAAACACTAGAAGCACATGAACTTATAGTGCTTTTTCCAGATCCATTTTGTCCAGTAATTGCATAAAGCCCTTTTTCTGTGGGAAGTTCTAATTCAATAAAATCAATTGATTTTATTTTATTGATACTCATTTTAAGTTTCATTAGTTTTTTATAAAAAGTATTTTGTTATATGTTTTTTGATGATCTATTGCACCTAACTCAAATATTAACGCAATGCGCAATACAAATCATAAACATCAAATATATAAAAAGTAACCATATAAAAATTATATTTTCATAAAATAAGGACTATTAAATCTTCAATCTCTCTCCACCCGCCAACTTCTCCAAACTTCTTTGTATCTTTGCCGAAATCATTTAATTTTTACATAAAACATGAAAACATACGCAGGAATTCCTGAGGAAAATGCATCGTTAGAAAACTCGAAAGTAATGTTGGTTACTGTTCCTTACGACGGAACTTCAACATGGGGAAAAGGAGCTGATAAAGGTCCTGAATTATTCCTTGATGCTTCCGAAAACATGGAACTGTATGACATCGAAACGCAGACAGAACCATATTTAGAAGGAGTATATTTAGCAGGAGAAGTTTCTGAAAATTCTTCACCGGAAGCAATGACAGAAGCCGTTTACCAGAAAACAAAAGAGCTTTTGAATAATGACGGAAAACTATTCACCCTTTTCGGAGGAGAGCACTCTGTTTCTATCGGTTCGATTCGCGCGGTAGGAGAGAAGTTTGAGAATTTAACTGTTCTTCAGTTAGACGCTCACACAGATCTTCGTCCGGAATTCCACGGTTCTACTTCCAACCACGCATGTGCGGTTTTTGAAGCTAATCAGAAGCATAATCTGGTACAGGTGGGAATCCGTTCTATGGATGTGGAAGAAGTGGAATATTTACCGGAAGGAAGAGTGTTTTTCGCTCACGAAATTGCCAACAACGAAAACTGGGTAAATGACGTTTTGGAAAAAGTTTCAGGAAATGTGTACATCACGATTGATCTTGATGCTTTCGATCCATCGCTTTGTCCGTCAACGGGAACTCCGGAACCGGGAGGTTTACAGTGGTATCCGACTTTGGAATTATTAAGAAAAGTATTCGAAAAATGTAACGTTGTTGCTTTTGATATTGTAGAATTAATGGATTCTCCGATGGCAAAACCAAGCGCGTTCTTAGCAGCGAAGTTATATTACAAAATGCTTGCTTACTATCATATCTATAACAACAACTAAATTCCGCAGGAAACGGATTTTTTCTGCCGTAGATTCTTTGGAAATTTGTGAGGTAAATTCAATGTTATGTCTACACAGAATCAGATAGATTACGAAAGAATTGCCAAAGCGATAGACTATATCCGGAGCAATTTTAAACTTCAGCCAAGTCTGGAGGAAGTGGCGGAGAAAATTCATTTAAGCCCGGCTCATTTTCAGAAGATGTTTTCTGACTGGGCAGGAACAAGTCCGAAGAAATTTTTGCAGTTCATCAGTCTGGAACATGCCAAAAGTTTGCTGAAGGAAGAAAAAGCGAGTTTATTTGATACGGCTTACGAGACAGGATTATCGAGTACAAGCAGACTGCACGATCTGTTTGTGAAAATAGAAGGAATGTCTCCGGCAGAATATAAAAACGGAGGAAAAAGCCTCAACATCAATTACAGTTTTTCCAAAAGTCCTTTTGGAAAAGTAATTGCAGCTTCCACAGAAAAAGGAATCTGCTACATGGCTTTTGAAACCGATCATCATAAAGCATTGGGAGATTTACAGGCTAAATTTCCCAATGCTTCTTTTTTCGAAAGGAAAGATGATTTTCAGAACAATGCCCTTTCAATTTTCAGTAAAGACTGGACGGAACTTAACACCATAAAGCTTCATTTAAAAGGAACGGATTTTCAGTTGAAAGTCTGGGAAAGTCTGTTAACAATTCCAATGGGAAAATTATCGACC
Organism: Chryseobacterium sp. C2(2020); assembly: GCF_014218915.1. Taxonomy (NCBI): domain Bacteria; kingdom Pseudomonadati; phylum Bacteroidota; class Flavobacteriia; order Flavobacteriales; family Weeksellaceae; genus Chryseobacterium; species Chryseobacterium sp. C2(2020). The sequence goes on along the minus strand of NZ_JACLCT010000002.1, from coordinate 204,286 downwards.
TATGGAAATCTGGCGGATAAAATTGGAAATCCAAATGCTTCAAGAGCCGTCGGAACCGCAATTGGCAGCAATCCTGTTGCGTTTTTAATTCCGTGTCACAGAGTAATTCAGTCAACCGGAAAAATCGGCGGTTATATGTGGGGAAGCGAAAGAAAACAACTGATTATCGGCTGGGAAAGTTCAAAAATATACTCTTGATTTCAAACACAAATTGCACTAATTTTTTACGAATAGCTAATAATTTTGTTTGAAATTTTAAAAATAAAACTATTCCATCAATAGAAACGGGCTTTAGCCCGTTTAAAATAATCAATTGACCAAATTGGCTTTAGCCTAAAGCTTATTTTAATAAAAAAATCAACGAAATATTGTCATTTTGTGTGAATCTGGGATCATTTATTAGAGGTTAAAATTTAAAAATACTTAGCTTAGATTCCTACGGAATGACAAAGAACTTGAAACATTAATCACAAAACATTAAACTTTATGATGAGTTTATTCGAAGACGTATCAGATTATCCTTTAAATATCCTTCCCAAAGACGGAACCGTTCATTATTACGGAAAAGTGTTCTCCAAAGAAAAAGCTGATTTTTATTTCGATTATCTGTTTAACGAAATTCCGTGGGAAAATGATGAAGCCGTTATTTTCGGAAAATTAATCTTAACCAAAAGAAAAGTAGCATGGTTCGGTGAAAAACCATTTGAATATACCTATTCAAAACGGACAAAATATGCAAAATTCTGGACTCCCGAATTATTGGAGTTAAAGAAAAAATGTGAAGAAATTACAGGCGAAACCTACAATTCCTGCCTTCTGAATTTATACCATGACGGAAGCGAAGGAATGGCATATCACAGTGATGCCGAAAAAGATTTAAAAAAACACGGAGCCATTGCTTCCCTGACTTTCGGAGCGGAAAGAAAGTTCTTATTTAAACATAAAACAACAAAAGATAAAGCCGAAATATTTCTGGAAAACGGAAGTTTATTGGTGATGAAAGGGGCAACTCAGGACAATTGGTTGCACCGGCTTCCTCCAACGATAAAAGTGAAAACGCCGCGAGTGAATTTAACTTTCAGAACAATTGAGGAGTGATTCTTAATTGTTATAGCATTTTGTCATGCTGAAAGCATCTCAACATCTGTTCTTAATTTCGCTTAGATCCTTTCAGGATGACAAACTAGCTGTTGATTATTTTGATAAATGAAGATAAAAGTTACAGAAAATAATTTCAAATCTGCGCCATCTGCAAAATCTGCGAGAAAAAAAAACAAAAAAGCTGTTCCAACCGAACAGCTTTTAAATTTATTTCAAAACTTCAACTTCAATCGCACTGTCATCAAAAACTTTGATATACGCTTTCGTGTAGTCTTCCTTCGTTGCGAAATTCGGATTTTCCATAAACTTCTGTGGGTTGATCGCAAAAAGCGGGAACCACGTTGAAGAAATCTGAATCTGGATTTTATGTCCTTTTTTAAAAGTATGCACTACATCCTGCAATCTGAAATTCACCGCTGTTTTTTGGTTCGGAACCAAAGCTTCCGCTTTTTCTCTCGAATTTCTGAATCTTGCAGGCATAATTTCACTTCTTACCATCTGATGATAATTTCCATAGATCACCCCGTCTTTTTTCTCAGCAGGTTTAAAATCTTCAGGATAAACATCAATTAATTTTACCGCAAAATCTGCATCCGTAGAAGTGGAAGCAATGTTTAATTTTGCCATAATTTCTCCTGCAAAAGTAATGTCATCCGTTAAAACATCCGTTGTAAACGTTAAAACATCAGGTCTTCCTTCTGCAAATCTCTGGTCTTCAGACATATAATTTCTTGGCGTAAAACCGTTGAAATCTCTTAAATTATCAGAGCTTAAAACCGGATTATTAGGATCACTGTAATATTCTGAAGAACCTTGTCCTGCTCCGTTTTTCAAAGTTCCTTTCGATAAATAGAAATTCACTTTCTGTGCTTCTTTTGGCGGATACGTTGCAAACTCTCTCCATTGTTTTGCACCGGTGTCGTACATTAATGCTTCCGGTAAACCAGCATCCTGTTTTGTATTTCCTTTCAGATAATGATTAAAGAATTTTGTTTCCACATTCTTCTGGTAATACGTTGCAATACTGTCTCCGAAATAAATCTGGTTGTGGAAATGTTTTCCCTGTTCATACGCCCAGGCTCCGTGAGAGAAAGGTCCCATTACAATTGTGTTTTTCGCTTTCGGGCTTGTTTTTTCAATGGTTTTATAAATATTCAGTGGCCCAGAAAGATCTTCCGCATCAAACCATCCTCCTACAGTCATTACCGCATGATTTACGTTTTTAAGATGAGGCAACAGACTTCTTTTCTGCCAGAATTCATCGTAATTCGTGTGGTTCATTATTTCCGTCATGAAGAAATTATCCTTGTAGTACTTTTCGTAACCGTCTTTTAAGGTTCCCATGTCTCTGTAAAATTTCAGACCATCTTCAGAAGTGGCTTTAATCATCGAATCAGAATACCAAGCTTTATTTTCAGGCTTCGTTTTCTGAACGCCAAAAACCGGGAAAGTTCTGAAATAACCCATCATAAATCTTCCGTTGTGAAGAAAATCGTCATTCCAGAAATCTGAAATCGGCGCCTGTGGAGAAGAAGCTACCAAAGCAGGATGTTCAGCTAAAATTCCGACTGCGGTATAAAATCCGGGATAAGAAGTTCCGTATTGTCCTACTTTTCCGTTGTTGTCTTTGATGTTTTTCAATAACCACTCGATCGTGTCGTACGTATCTGTACTTTCATCAACGTCTTTTTTCGTTTTTCTTTCAACCTGCGGCGTCATATTGGTGAACGTTCCTTCACTCATGTATCTTCCGCGAACGTCCTGAAACACAAAAATATATTTGTCTTTCATCAGATATTGGTTCGGTCCCAGTTTGGTTTTATATTCGTTTTCACCATAAGGAGCAACGCTGTAGCAGGTTCTCTGCATCAGAAACGGATATTTGTTTTTGTTGGAAATATCCTTTGGAATGTACACCGAAGTAAACAGTTTTACGCCATCACGCATCGTGATATACATTTCCTTTTTAATAAAATTGTCCTTTACAAAAGTATCGGGTTGCTGTTTAGTCTGAGAATTTCCAAAAACAAACAGAAAAACAAACAAAATCGAAAAGTGAATCTTCATTGTTTAAAATTTGCAGCTAATTTAATCATAAAATGGTTTTTAGCACAAAGTTTTAACAACAGGTTGTCATTCTGACGAAGGAAGAATCTAAATTAAATATTATTTTATGGATCTTTTATTTTAAACTTTTTACCACAAAAGATGCAAAAGATTTAAACACTTTAGTTTTTTAAGTTTAATATTTAAATGGAAAAAAGATCACATAAGTTAAAAAAAATCAAAGATTTTAACAAAAGAAATTCAAATAAAGCTATTTCTTCTTCCCTCCAAATTTATTCAGTTTCATCACCAGAGAAAACATCACATATCTTTTCAATATCAAATCTTCTCTGTCTTCCACGCCGGAAGCGGAAATTGTTCTGGTGACACTTTGGTTTTGGTTGAGAACATCATATACTTTTATACGCGCAGTAAGCTGTTTTTTGAAAAAAGTATAACTTACACTAGAATTTAAAAAATAAAAATCTCTCTTGAAACCCGGTGCGATATTCGAACTCGTATTATATTCAAAATCATTTTCGAAAACAAGATTAGTCTGGAAGAAATAATTGGTAAGTTCCAGCCTGAAATTCTGAGACGTATTTTTGATGCTTTCAATGCTGTAATTTTTATATTCTGAAAAATTATAATTGATGCTGTAAGATGGTTTAATGGTAATTTTATCCTTCTTTTCGTACGTAACATTGATTCCCGGACTGAAATTGTAAGAATTACCTGTGAATTGCTGTCCGTTGATAAAACCTCTGTTAAAACTGTAACTAAATCCTGATCTTGGTCTTACATTCAGTTTATGGTCTTCCCATTTATACGTTTTTCCTAAACCTGCAATGAAATTGACGTTTTTATTTCCGCTGATGTTCGCGTAAGTCACAAACTGCTTTCCGGAATCATCGTAATACGAATAATTGGTTGTGTTATTGTTATTGTACACAAAACTGAAATTAAAATAATAGTTTAAATTTTTCTGAATATTATAACTGTTGAAATAAACATTCGTGGTGTTCGTCCATGAATTTTTAAGATCCGGATTTCCTTTGTACGTTACCAGAGGATTGGATTCATCCACATACGGAATCAGGTTGGCGGAAGAGGGAAGACTGAAATAGGATGAATTATTGATGCTTACATTAGAAGTCTGACTGAAATTGTAAAGCAGTCCGAAATTATATCTCGGAAGCGCAAAATTTCTCTGCAGCTCATAATTTTGTCCGTTGAAAGTGGAATGATAGTTCAGATCTGTAAGATTCAAACTTAAAGATGTCCACATTTTCAGCATTTTTTTATCTAAATTAAAACTGATCTCCGGCGAAAGCTGATTGCTTTTTTCATCCGAACGGTTGGATAAAGCAAGATTATACACCGTATATTTTCCTGTAGCGGCATCAAAATCATTTACGGTTCTTTCATTCACCGCATTTCTCGAATTATAATCCAGACTCATCGTCACACTTGCAGAGTCCGAAACAGGCTCCGTATATTTTGCATTAAATGAATAATTGTTATTCTGATTTTTACTCTGACTGAGCTGATTTCTTACATCTCTTTTGGCAACATTTTCCACTCCGTTTTCAAAAAATAAAGTACCGGAATTGATGAGGTTATTGTTTTTATTCTGCTGAATCGAAGTATTTACACTGGCATAAAAGCTTCGGTTTTTCTTTCTGAATTTTCTTGCGTAATGAAGATTAGGCGAGAAACTGTTGTTTTCAGAATCCGTTACGGTAGAAGACTGGCTTTTATTTAAAAGTTCATCATTCTTAAAAGTCGCTGAATTTCCCGTTCTGAAATTATTTGATTTTGTAAAAGAAAACGACGGCGAAAAAGAAATCGTACTGATTGTGTCCGGCTTTATTCTCAGCGTAGAATTCAGCGTGTATTGCTCTCTTTCGTTTTCTGCGCGGTTTTCAGAGTCTGTTTTTAAGTTGGAATCGGGAAGAAAAGTGGTTTTGGAAACTTTTGAAGCCGTTTCAAGATTGGTTGTATTGCGTTTGATTCCGATTTCCTCAATTTCGACTTCTTTGCCCAGTTTATCACTGTAATTCACCCCGATCATCGAAGATTTCTGAATTCCCAGCTTTGAATTTTTACCATTGTCATCATCCATAGAAACACCCTGCGAATTGATATTATTGGTATAACCCAGCAAACTGATCTTGGTTTTATCCTTGAAATAATTAATCAGCCCTTTTTCGTCATACCGTTTATCCGAACCGTAACCTGCAGAAATTTTTGAAACCCAGCCTTTGTTTTTCTTCTCATCAATATTGAAATTAATGGTTTTGTTCTGTGATTTCGGCGTTTTTCCCGTAAGTTCCTCTTCTTTGGTTTTGGTGGTGGTAATCTGAATGTTTTTAATAATATCGGCGGGAAGATTTTTTAACGCAATTTTTCCGTCTTTTTCGAAAAAAGGCTTTCCGTTCACCATGATCTGGTCAGCTTCTTTTCCGTTGACGGTAATTTTTCCATCGTTGTCGATTTCCACGCCGTCAATATTTTTGAGCAGTTCTTCAATACTACTGTCGGGACGAACTTTGATAGCTTTCGCGTTGTATTCAACCGTATCTTTTTTAATTTTAATTGGCGAAACGGTAATTTTTACCTCTTCAATATCCGAAATCTGGTTTTTATCTAACTGGATGTCTCCCAGATCAATAGATTTGTCGATGGTATCGAATTTTGTGGAGTAAGAAATTAATTTTTCTGCGTCAATCTGTAGAATTGTAGGCTCATCAAGTTCTTTGGTTTTTATTGCAAACAGACCTTCCCTGTTAGAAGCTGTATAATCGACTAATGAAGAGTCTTTCTGTTTTAAAAGATAAATGGTTGCATTCTCCACAGGTCTTTTCCCAAAATCTGTAATTTTTCCTTTAATGACGTACTTTTGTCCGTTCAGCATTAGAAAGCTAAACGAAAAAAGCAGCAACCATAAGATTTTCTTCATTGAATGTTTTTGAACGCGCTAAAATATAAAAAAACATCCCCGAAAAGGGATGTTTCTATTTTAAATATTGTTAAATCTTTACAATTAAGCTCTCAAATATCTTGAATAAGCATAACCTTCCTGTCCGTCTTCAGTTTTTACTTTCCACCAGTCGTCTGATGTCTGCTCAACCAAAGTTACAGAAGAACCTTTTGCTGCTTTACCTACAACTGCGGCATCCGTGGAAGGTTCCTGTCTGATGTTCAGATTAGATTCGTCCGTTGCAACTGTAAGAGCTGCACCTGCTGCCAAGCCTGAAACCTGTACATCAATATTGATGTCTGAAGCAGAATACGTAGAATCAATTGCTCCTAAAGCATTCCAGACCGCATCTTTCGCTGCTGTGTTGGAAGCACTTCCTGAAACGTAAAGAATTCCGTCCTGTTCCTGAACCTGAAGATTAGAAATCCCTGCAGACTGAGCTGCAGAAACTACACTTGAATATTTATCTTGTAATGTGCTCATCTCCGGATTATTTTACAGTATACTTATAATTTACTTTACCCACTTTCAAAGCATCAACAGATTCTTTTACTTTTCTTGCATCAGCAGAAGATACGCTTCCTGTAAGAGTAAGTTCTCCGTTTACTACTTCAACTTTTACCCCCGGAATATCTTTTACGGCATCCTGTACTTTTTGCTGTACCATCGGATCTACCGCGCTTTTAGTCTCCACAGGAGCTACAGCAGGTGCAGCAGGAGCTACAGTCGCCATATCCATTACTTCTTTAACACCGGTAATGGCTTTCAGTTGCTTAATCATTGCATCTTTTGCCTCCTGAGTTTCGAAAGTTCCGCTCAGGTGTGCAACTCCGTCCTTCACTTCTACAGAAGCACTAGGATTTGCTGTTACCACCGTAGTAGCCTGCGTTTGAAGATCGGCATCAGAAACTTTCTTTTTACAAGAAACAGCTCCGAAAGATACAGCTATAGCTAATGCAGCCATTGCGATCGTTTTTTTCATAGTTGTATATTTTTTTATGTTGTTAATACAAGTAAATGTAATAATAAAATTTGTACCAAAAGGATAAAATTCAAATAAATTTTTGTAAATTTTTCTACAATATTTTACTAATCAGATAATTAATTTTAAATCACGTTTAATTTAACATAATATTATCTCTTGGGAAAATGAAATCTTTCCGCCAATTGTAAAAATATTATATTTGCGAATCTTGAAACATATATATGAAAGGACAGAATAAACTTTTTATAGCAATTATTATCGCACTGGTTATTGGTGTGGGAATCGGTGGAGTTGTGCATACACAGGCTCCGGAAAGTGCAGAATCTTTTTCTAAAAATATAAAACTGCTGGGAACGGTTTTCATCCGTCTTGTTCAGATGATTATTGCTCCGTTGGTTTTCACAACTCTGGTGGTGGGAATTGCCAAAATGAGCGATATTAAAATGATCGGAAGAGTAGGGACGAAAGCGATGCTGTGGTTTATTTCCGCTTCATTAATTTCTTTGTTCATTGGATTAATGCTGGTAAACTGGCTTGAACCGGGACACGTAACCAAACTTCCGATTCAGGATGCTGCCTCCGCAGAAGAATTATTGAAAACAAGCAAAGGATTTTCCATGGAAGATTTTGTAAAACATATTATTCCTAAAAGTATTTTCGAAGCGTTTGCGACCAATGAAGTATTGCAGATCGTGGTATTTTCCATCATGTTCGGAATTGCCCTTGCGAATTTAGGCGAAGAATATTCTCAGCCTGTAATCAAACTATTCGACATTATAGCACACGGAATCCTGAAAATGGTAGGGTACATCATGTGGTTTGCGCCGCTTGGAGTTTTAGGTGCTATTGCTGCGGTAGTCGCGACCAATGGGTTTGAGATTTTTAAAGTCTATGCTATTTATTTAAGAGATTTTTTCTTTGCGTTAGGAATACTCTGGCTTGTCCTTTTACTGGTTGGATATTTAATTTTAGGCAACCGTCTTTTCGAATTGTTAAGAAGAATAAAAGAACCTTTGCTGATTGCCTTTTCCACGACGAGTTCAGAAGCAGTTTTCCCGAAATTGGTAGAAGAACTGGAAAGATTTGGCTGTAACAACAGAGTGGTATCATTTATTTTACCATTAGGATATTCTTTCAATCTGGACGGAAGCATGATGTACATGACATTTGCTTCTATTTTCATTGCTCAGATCTACGGAATTGAAATGACGGTAGGACAGCAGATTACGATGCTTCTGGTATTGATGTTAACTTCAAAAGGAATTGCGGGAGTTCCGAGAGCTTCTTTGGTAATTATTGTGGCAACCTGTTCCATGTTCGGAATTCCACCGGAAGGAATTGCTTTAATTCTGCCAATCGACCATTTCTGCGATATGGGAAGAAGTATGACCAACGTTCTCGGAAATGCTTTGGCAACCTCAGCAGTTTCTAAGTGGGAAGGACAGTTGGAAAATCATGGCGGGAATATGTAATTAATAAGTGAAAAGTCAATTTCACTTCGTTTTTGAGATTTGAATTATTAATGAAAAGATTCATGAGCAAAGCGAATTCATCATTGACGATTCGTATCTTATAAAAAATTCAAGCTTAGGCTGTGAGTGGTCAATAGTGAATTCTTAATTTTCATTATTGACCATTTATTTTTTAGGAAATTGAGATATTTGTAAGCAGAAAAGGATTCGTTATCTTGCTATCATTTGCTGAGTGAAACGCCATGGCGAACGAAGAATATTTTCAATTAATTTAAATACAATCTTTGCGATCTTTGTTTTAAGAAATAGATTCTTGACTCCGCTGCGCTTCGATCAGAATGACAGCTCCATTTAAAGAAATTTAATTCAAAAACTAACAATGATAAAAATTAAAATGATACTGCTATCATTTGCTGAGTGAAACACCATTGCGAACGAAGAATATTCTCAATTAATTTAAATACAATCTTTGCGATCTTTGTTTTAAGAAATAGATTCTTCACTCCGCTGCGCTTCGATCAGAATGACAGATTCTATTTAATGAAATTTAAGTAAAATGAGTATACTGCATTATAGAAATTTAATTAAAGAAGAAGTGATCATTTATTTTGCTATCATTTGCTGAGTGAAACGCCTTAGCGAACGAAGAATATTTTCAATTAATTTAAATACAATCTTTGCGAGCTTTGTTTTAAGAAATAGATTCTTCACTCCGCTGCGCTTCGATCAGAATGACAGATTCTATTTAATGAAATTTAACTAAAATGAATTTACAACGTCATAAAAACTTAATTACAGAAAACGGTTTTACCGTCATCAACAATATTTTTTCCGATGAAGAAATTGAAAAGATCATTGAGGTTATTCAAGATATAGATACTTCTAAAGAAACTTTCAGAAAGTCGGAAGATCTATTTGCCATCCGACAGTTTTTAAAGGAAATTCCGGAAGTAAAAGATTTGATCTTTAATGAAAATTTAAAAACAATTATTAAAGAAATTTTCGGCGAAAAATATTTTGCGGTAAAAAGCATTTATTTCGATAAACCTGAAAAATCAAACTGGTACGTTGCGTATCATCAGGATTTAACGATTTCAGTGGATAAAAAGCTGGAATTGGAAAATTTCGGACCATGGACAACGAAACAAAATCAGTTTGCCGTTCAGCCACCTTTGAATATTTTGGAAAATATTTTCACCATAAGAATTCATCTGGATGATGCGGATGAAAATAACGGAGCCCTGAAAGTGATTCCGAAATCTCATGCCAAAGGAATTTACAGACCGGAAACCATCGACTGGAATGTGGAAACTGAAACCATCTGCAATGTAGAAAAAGGCGGAGTTATGATTATGAAACCATTACTTCTTCATGGTTCCAACCGGACGACGAACGGAAAAAAAAGAAGAGTGATCCACATTGAATTTTCTGATATGGAATTGCCCGCAGAACTGAACTGGTCGGAAAGAATGAATTAATTTTTAACTACAAAGTTTTTATTCAGAACGAAGCGGGAAATCTTTTTTCTCCCGCAGATTACACAGATTTTCAAGATGTTTGTATTAAAAAGATCAGCAAGATTTGCTAAATCTGCGAGATTAAAAAACAAAACCTCTTTCAAGCCGAAAGAGGTTTATTATTTAGAGTAAATTTTAAAAATTATTTCACAGAAATCTCATCTACAAAAATATAAGCATCGCCGCCAGCTCCCTGATGCCACTCCGGAAGTTTCCCGAAATGATAGGCTTTTACCTTTACATATCGTGCCTGTGTAGGAAGAACTTCCGCAGAGAAATCCTTTACCTGAACCGTTTCATCTTTCGGATCTAAAATATTTTCAACTGTTTTCAGCAAAATAAAATCTTTTCCGTTGTTGGAAACGTAATATTCCACTTTTTTAGGCATTAAAATCCATGCACGGCTGTCCTGAAGATAGGTTGAAGATAACTGGGTAAACTGTTGAGGCGATTTCATATCGATAACTGCTTCAAAAGTCTGTCCCTGATAACCTAGCCATTCTCCTTTTCTCCAGTTGGCATCACCGTTGATTCCGTCAATTAACGATAATTTTCCGCTTGCTGTATATTGTGGAGTAGGAGTGGAATTTACGGTAATATCCCAATTATTCGGTCTTCTGTTGAAATTGGCTCTTACAATTGAACTTTTTTCACCATTTCTTTCCGCATACGCCGCAACCTGAGTGGTTTTAGTAATGGTGAAAGGAGTTTTATAAGCGGTAAACATTTTTCTTACGTTTGCATCACCCTCATCCAGTGTCATATAATAAATTTTGTCATCCGGGTTTAGCGCTGTGATCTCAACCTTTGTATTCAGGTCGAAAATTCTTGATGCAGAAATAACCGGAGATGCCGTTAATTCATCATATTTAAAATCTTTAAATGATTTTGCATTTTCAAAACCAAGTTTTTTAAGCTCTTCTCTGTTTGTATTCGGAGTAATCGTTCTTGTTGTTCCGTCTTCCAGATGAATTTTAACCTCATCAAAATATGGCTTCGTCGTCTGCCATTCCGGTAATCCGGGAGTTACAGAGTAAATTCCCATCGCGCTCAGAATATACCATGCGCTCATCTGTCCGCAGTCTTCATTTCCAATCAGTCCGTCCGGTGTGTTTTTGTAATAATTATCAAGGATGAATTTAATTTTTGCATCCGTTTTCTCAGGCTTTCCTACATAATTATAAAGATATGCGATGTGGTGGCTCGGTTCATTTCCCTGTGCATATTGTCCGATTAATCCGGTAATATCCACCTGTTCTCTTCCCATTGTTTTGTCCGGTGCAGAAAAAATACCATCAATAAATTGTTCAAACTTTTCTTTTCCGCCATGTGCCGCGATCAGTCCCGGAATATCCTGCTGAACAGAGTAGGAGTAATGCCACGAATTCCCTTCCGTGTAATTATTGTTAACCTCTCTTGGCTCAAAAGGTTCGTACCAGTTTCCGTTTTTTCTCGGCTGCATGAATCCGTTCTTTGGATTGTAAAGATTTTTCCAGTTCTGGGAACGTTTCATGAAATACTGATAGTCTTCTTTTTTGCCTAAAATTTTAGCCATTTGGGCAATACACCAGTCGTCGTAAGCATATTCTACGGTTTTGGAAACACTTTCATGCTCATCATCAATACTGATGAAATTATTCTGTTTGTAGGCATTTAACCCAAAAATATCAAGCATGGCAGAGTTTTTAGAAGCCTGAAATGCCTTTTCATAATCGAAACCTGTAATTCCTTTTGCCATCGCATCGGCAATAACGGAAACTGCGTGGTAACCGATCATGCATTCCGTTTCGTTGGAAGCCAGTTCCCAAACCGGAAGTTTTCCGCCCTGTTCGTATTGTTTAATGAAAGTATTGATGAAATCTGCCGTTCTTTTTCTGTCGATTAAAGTCATCAAAGGATGCGCTCCGCGAAAAGTATCCCAAAGTGAAAAAACCGAGTAATAATCGAATCCGTTTGCCATGTAGAATTTGTTGTCGCGCCCTCTGTATTTTCCGTCAACATCCATATTGATGTTCGGTTGTGTGAACACGTGATACATTGCAGTGTAGAAAATGGCAAGTTTATTTTTGTCGGAAGATTTAACCTCGATTTTAGATAACTCTTTGTTCCAGTCTGCAACAGCCTGTTTCTCAATAGCTGTAAAGTCATTAGATTTTCCTTCAGCCAACATATTTTTTGCTGCTCCTTCATATCCTGTAGGAGAAATTGAAACTTTTACAAGAATTTTTTCGCCTTTTTTGACTTTATTGGAAAACGCAATTTTTAATTGTGTTCCATGATAAAAATTTCCTGGTTGTATAGTAACTCTTTGTGAATCATGTTCTTGTATTACTTTTGATTCTAACATTGGTTTAGAAAACTCAATTCTTGCATAAATATACTGGTTTGTTGCCCACGCTTCACTTCTTCGGAAAACTTCAATCGTTTTATCATCAATGATTTTTACTTCGCCTTCCAGCAGTTTATCTCTGTGATTCAGATCTAAAATAATATTTGCATCTCCTGCATTGTTGAAGGTGTATTCGTGGTAGCCGACTCTTTTAGTTGTCGTTAAACGGACGTCAATGTTATGTTTGTCTAATTTAACAGAATAAAATCCTGCTGTGGCTTTTTCGTTTTTATGAGAAAATTTGGATGAATATTCTTTCGGCGTTAAACCCGGTTTTCCCATAGTAGGCATCAGCATAATATCACCATAATCCGAAACCCCGGTTCCGTTTAAGTGTGTGTGAGAAAATCCGTAGATCACAGAGTCGGAATAATGATAGCCGCTGCAGCCGTCCCAGCTTCCGTCGATTCTTGTATCGGGAGAAAGCTGAACCATCCCGAAAGGAACAATGGCTCCCGGAAAAGTGTGGCCATGACCGCCGGTTCCTATAAACGGATTCACATACTGCGAATAATTCTGGGCTTTGATACAAAGGGAAGTAAGAAAAAAAAGTAAGATGAATTTTTTAGAGTTCATTGGTTTGGTGATGTAATTTTTACTAGATATAGATTTCAACAAATCTAACAAAATTTCATTAATAATGAGGAAATACACTTTGCGCCGAATTAATAAGGACTTATGAAACCTTTTTATGATTAAATGAAGGGAAATGATTTATTTTTAATAAGCTTGCTTTTACTAAATTTTTTTTCTCAAAAGAAAATATCTATCAGTCTCTTTACTTATTCTAAATAGCTAAAAATTACGTAAATTTGTAAACAATTTATTTAGTTTATGTTGACGAAAGAAAAGGTTCAGGATTTCCTTAAAGAGATAGAAGTTGACGATTTGGTGAATAACCTACAAATCATGGGCAACGATGTATATATTGATATGACGGCACATTCACCAGCAATGCACGAAAAAAAGAAGCTTGAAGCAGCAATGAAGCAGGCTTTTGCAAGTGAATTCGGTGAAGAGATCAATCTGAAACTAAAGATCGTTTCTCCGGAGCCGAGCGAAATTCAGCAGAGCCAGATCAAAGGAAAACAAATTCCCGGAATTCAGAATATTATTGCCATTGCTTCAGGAAAAGGAGGAGTTGGTAAATCTACCGTTGCTGCGAATATGGCGGTAACTTTAGCAAAAATGGGCTTTAAAGTAGGATTGTTAGACGCAGATATTTATGGTCCTTCAGTTCCTACAATGTTCGATACAGAAGGCGAAAAACCAATTTCTGTAGAAATTGACGGTAAAAACCTGATGAAGCCTATTGAAAATTATGGTGTTAAAATGCTTTCGATTGGGTATTTTTCAGGAGCGAATCAGGCAGTAGTCTGGAGAGGTCCGATGGCTTCAAAGGCATTGAACCAAATGATCCGCGATGCAGCTTGGGGAGAACTCGATTTCTTACTTATTGATCTTCCTCCGGGAACAGGAGATATTCATTTATCTATCATTCAGGAAGTTCCTGTAACGGGAGCCGTAATCGTAAGTACCCCTCAACACGTTGCTTTGGCAGACGTAAGAAAAGGGATTGCAATGTTCCAGATGGAAAGCATCAATATTCCGGTTCTCGGATTAATCGAAAATATGGCGTACTTTACACCGGAAGAATTACCAGACAATAAATATTATATCTTCGGACAGCAGGGAGCGCAATATTTAGCAGATGATCTTGGAATTCCGGTTTTAGGAGAAATTCCTTTAATCCAGAGCATCAGAGAAGCAGGAGATGTAGGAAGACCGGCTGCTTTACAGGAAGGATCTAAAATTTCCGAAATCTACACAGCAACTGCCCGAAAAATGGTAGAAAGCCTTGTAGAAAGAAATAAAAACCTTCCCCCTACAGAAGCGGTAAAGATTACAACAATGGCTGGCTGCTCACCAAAAGCAAAATAATGATTTTTCAAAAAATCTGAAAAACAGAACTGAACTGAAAAAAATATGGAAACAAATATAACACACGAAGATACCGTAACAAGAGTTTTAGAGGCGCTTGAAAGCATACGTCCGTTTCTTAACAAAGATGGGGGCGATATCGAGCTTATCGATGTGAAAGATAATCTGGTCTATGTAAAGCTTTTAGGCAACTGTTCCGGATGTTCATTAAACTTTTCAACCTTAAAATTAGGCGTTGAAAATACCATTAAACAGTATGCTCCGGAAATAGAGAAAGTACTTAATGTAGAGTAGAAAGACAAAAAATATATTTCATAAGACAGATCTTTTAAGGTCTGTCTTTTTATGTGTATAAAATTCATTAATATTTAAAAATTGTAAAATAAATTTTTGTAAAATTTGAATGGTCACAAAAAAAATAAATAATCAGACCGTAAATATCCCAAAAGAAGGAATTTGCTAAAATAATAGGATAATCTAAGGAAGTTAAATTATCTGTAAAATCTTATAATGCAGGTTTTTAAATCTGTAATTTTTTATTTTTAAGAAAATTTTAAATATTATTAAGAAAATTTTATAGTATTAATTCTACCTGTTTGTGAATATTATATGTCTTATTTTTGTATAAAATTCTTTACAATGTTACGTGGAGATGTGTGCTTGTAATATACTTTTATCCTTACCTTTTAAAGATTTCATGTTTTTTTAACGGCTGTATAAAAAAATGAAAATTATAAGTTTGAAAAATTTCAGAATTATATTAATAGTATATTATGTCTCTAAAACTCTTCTAATCAGGAAGAAATATTATAAAGAAATGATATTGGTCTGTAAGTTGTATTGAAATTTTAAAATTTAATGAAAAAGTGATTTTCTGTAGAGAAAATTGATTTAAAACGAACACTATGAAGAACATACTCATTGCTGACGGTCATTATGTTGTAAGAATGGGAACCTCAATTATTTTAGAAACCAAACTCGGATATCAGTGTACCATAGACTTTGCCGAAACTTATCCTGAAGTTAAAGAAAAAGTTTGCGAAAAAGTATACGATCTTTTAATTATTGATATTGATATTCCACAGAGTATTTTTAAAGCAATGGTGAAGGAACTGAAAAAGAAGCAGAAACATTTAAAAATTCTTATATTTTCCGGGTACGACGAGAATGTCGGAATTCAGTACATAGAAGAAGGAGCAGCCGGATATCTTAATAAAGGAGCCACAGAAGAAGAGATTATTACCAGTGTAAAATCAATATTAGAAGAAGGATATTATTACACGGTAGATATGATGAAAAAGCTCGTTACCCATTCTACCGATGTGCACTCTGTAGAAAGGCTTTCGAAAAGAGAATTCCAGATTTTTAAACTTCTCGCCGAAGGAAACGGAAATATTGAAATTTCTAACAGTCTAAATTTGAAAATGTCCACCATCAGTACTTACAAAAAAAAGATTTTTGAAAAACTTAAGGTAAAAAATGTTGTGGATCTTGTAAGAATTTATGACGATTTACATTAAAAATAAAAGCCGCGGCGAAAGAATTTCGCCGCGGCTTTTATTTAAGATAGATTTTAATTTCATATTCCTGAAATATGTGTAATATTTTATCAAAATTTGATCTTAGGAGTTTTTTACTTCGTTCATGATTATACCATGTAATCTCAGTAATGGTTTTTACCCCGAAATCTCCCCGAAAACAATCATATAAAGCATACAATTTTCTGCCAAAATATCCTCCAATTCCATTTACCTCTTCTCCGAAGGAGCAAAAAAATTCATCTAAATTATTAAAATCATTTCCATCAAGCCTGAGGATTAGATTTTCTTTTGCGGGTTGAGGTTTCATACGATGTAATGCGAAAACCAGCCAGCCCTGTAACTCATCTTTATCGAGTTTTTTCCAGGAATTTCTTTCGGTAATTTCATTGTTGAGAAACATTTTCCAGGATTTATGAAATCCTTTTGGATGAAACCAGACTGTTCCGCTAACAGTAATGTTGATCTTTTTAGACTTTATTATTTTAATTCCGCTGATAAAAGTGCTTGTTACAATGGATTTATCTTTATCCAGTAAATGAAAAAAGCCCTGATTATCATAAATCTTGGTAGCTTTTTCGATTTCAGTCTTGAAGTTGTCGATATTCTCAATACCGATTAATCTTATTTCTCTATATCCAAGATTTGTCTTACTGCTTTCGAGATTTTTAACCTCATCAATGTAGGTAATAATTTTACTTTCTTTTTCTAATAAAAATGCAAACATGATTATTGATTGATTTTTAATATTTCAATGCAGTTTTGAAGATCTGCAATCCATTGTGGATTAATATTTTTGTCATCCCTCACTTTATCATAGACAGCCATAAGATCAGGAATATACTGCTCTCCGTGTTTTATATTTAAGAGAGTATCAAATAAAATGCTTTCGTAGCTTTCGCTTTTAAGTTCCTGCAAAATTACAGCTTTTGCCCTCTTATCTTCTCTGTTTGCAAGCCCTTTTATAGCTTCATGCCTTATCTGATGGTCTTTAGAAAAACAATTCTTATACAAAACATGTCTGATATCTTCATTATCACATTCGATTTGTGTTCCGAGACCAAAAGTAGCCCAGTCTCTCACTCTCAGGCTTCTGTCCTGTGCCAGTTTTATCATCATTGTTACGGCTTTATAATTCTCAACTCCGAGTAGAGAAAAAGTAAGTGCATATCTTATTTCTTTAGATTCTGAATTTTTAAATTGTTCTAAAGTTTTGAAATGCTTTGTTTTTAAATGCTGGTTGTTGTGACCAATGGCAAAAAGGCATGTACAAATAAGATTTTCATCAGATGTTGTTCTTAAAATTTCAAAGATTTTATCAAAAAGAGACTCAACAAAGTTTCCACGTTTATTTCCTAATTGGCATAGAATATCAATCCCGATTTGTTTAAATTTTACATCATCAGAATCAAGCATATCAAAACATTCCGAAATCATTTCATCATTTACATATGTTCTTAATTTTATAATCTGATTCCAGTAGTTATTATTGTGTTTAGCCTTAAAAGCTTTTGTAATTAAAAAATTAATGTCCGGATTATCCATCTTAAATTTCAGATAAATTTTCAATAATCTCTTTAATCACCCTTAAAACCTCAGTAGACTTTTCCCGGATGATCAGCTTATTTTTTTTATTTACAATCAGTTCCGTGAAATGATTGTCTTCCGTGTTGATGTCAACAATATAAGCTCCATATTTTAACGAAGTTTCAGCAATGGCAAGAGGAAGATTTGTCGCTCCTGAAGTTCCGATAATGAAAAGCACTCCGCTGTTTTTTGCCACTTTCAGCGAACTGAATTTCTTATTGGTCTTTTCATCATAATATTCATCAAACCATAAAATATTCGGGCGCATCCAGTGTCCGCAATGGGAGCAGGTAAGCAGTTCAATATCTTTTGCTGTAAGATCTTCATCAATGTTTTTGCCTTTAATTTCTTCCGGAAGATGTACAATTTCCTTACATCCGTTCGAACATTTAATTTCACGGTTATTTCCATGAATTTCATAAATTCGATGATTTCCGACGCGTCGGTGAAGATTATCTATATTTTGAGTAATCAGATGAAACCTATTCTGCAGCATCTTTTCAATTTCGGCTAAATGAAAATGACTCTCATTGGGTGCTGCATGTTCAAACATTTTTTTCCTGAAAAGAGAATATTGCAGAACTTCTTCGGGATTTTGCTTAAAATATTTCAGTGTCCCGAATTCTTCAGGCTTATGAAACTGAGTTCCTTTTACCCAGATTCCGTCTGTTCCGCGATAGGTAGGAATTCCGCTGTCGGATGAAATTCCAGCTCCCGTTAAAAAAGTGAAAAGATTTCGTTTTTCTTTATGGTAAACCTGATGGATGATTTCTTCTAATTGCGTTTTCATGGTATTTCAAAGTTTAAAACTACTGAATTTCTTTAAAACAAAAAAGCCCCGAAAATTCGAGACTTATTTAATCAACTAAATACTATATAATCTACTTTACAATAACTCTTTTCAGATGTCCTTCGGAAGTTTTTATAAGATACACTCCTGTGGAAAGCATCGAAGTATCGATTGTTAAAGCATTTTTCTCTTTTCCGATCAACTTTCCGGACATATCATACAATTCATAGTCCTGCGCTCTGTTGAAATACAGAATATTTCCTTTTGTTACGGGATTCGGGAATACATTGAAGGTTGCTTTTTCAGATTTTACCTCTCCGATTGCCAAAGTCGGGGCATTGGCAATTTCATACATCGATAATGTACCGCTGATTTCATTGGCAACAATTACATATCCTTTTCCGGTCGTTGTATTTTCTGAGGCAATGTAGATAAGTCCTTCAGGTCCGTTATCGCCTCCGTATGCAGAAGTCATTCTCGAATGTTTGTAATCCGTAAAAGCAGGATTGTTAGGATCGGTAATATTATAAACCATCACACCGCCGGTTCTTTCCAGTGTGATGAAAGCGTACGTTTGTCCGTTAATATTTCCTAACGCCACTCCTTCCGGTTCAGGACCTTTTGCACGGCTTCTGCTTTTAACAGTATTGGACTCATTATCTGCATTAAAGATCAATGGATGATTGGCAGCAATATATCTCTCAAAACGGTCTCCGCTGTCGTAGACGATCTGTTTCGTATCTGCATTGAAGATCGAGAATGAACGTGCTCCCAAAGCTGCAATTTCCTCAAAATCTGCATCTCCGTCTGTATTTCCGGTTGCATTGGAAACTCTGAATCTTCCTAAATTATAAGAAGCTTTTAAAACAGAAGCCTGTGGGAAAATAGCGGGATCTAAAGCATAATCATTCGCACCTACTGTAGTTCTTTCACTGAATCCTGTAAGGTCTTTTTCGTCGCCTTCATTGGCAGTGACGATATAATTAGTTCCTCCAACTTTATAATTCTGAATGCCATCCGGAGTAAAATAGGTTTTTACAGGCCAGTTTGCAATTAAGATCTCTCCGTTGTTATCAGAAGCATCAAAACCGTTTCCGGGAATGCTCATGTCTTTTTTACCCAATCCCCAAATTCCTGTAATGGTTTTTGTGGCTAAATTAACTTCAGCAACTGCATTGTTTTCCTGAAGTGTAACCCATGCTTTCTGACTGTCTGAGCTAATTGTGATGTATTCAGGTTCTAAATCCTGAGAAAGCGTATTGTTTGTTCTTACTTTTCTTACACCGGTTGCCGCTAATGCAGAAACCTGAGAATCAAAAGCATTAAAATTAAGCGTCGTAACATTGCTTTGCGTAAGATTCGCAATTCCGCCTGAAATATCAATAATGCTGATTGTTCCTTCTGGATCTACGGTATAAGCATCGTTCGGCTCGCCTTCATTGGCGGTCATTACTTTTGTTCCGTCCGGTGAAAAAGTAATCATATCCGGTAAAGCTCCTACGGTAACCTGCTTCAGGAAATTTCCGTTGATATCAAAGAAAACTACAGAACCGTTCAGTTGCGGATTGGTATTTGGAGAAGCCGCAGCAATAATTCCGTTTTTCACGGCGATGCTTGTAATTCCGCCGTAAGGAGCCATATTAATGGTATTAACAACTGTTGGCGAAGTAGGATTGCTGAAATTGATAATATCAAAAACATCGGTGATGGAACTGATGGTAAATAATCTCTGTGTGGCAGGATCATGAACCACAATTTCCGTAGAACTGGTATTGGTTCCCGAAGGATCAAAACTTCCGATATAATTTAAAGAGATCTGATGAGTTGGAACCGGAGCGGGTTTATCATTATCAACAATATAAACTGTTGCATTGCTGTCTCCCGAAATGATTGCCCCGACCGGATTTTCAAGGCTTACTACAAAATATTCAGCCTGCTGTTCTTCCAGCGAATCATCGGTGATCGGGATGTTTACGGTATAACTCGTTGTGGAAGGAGTAAGATTAATTGTCTGATTCGTTAGTGTAAAGTCGCCGCTGTTTGCTGTGCTGAAAGGAGCAGGTTTCACCACCAAATTCACTGTTGAATTTGACGGATTCGTAACATTTATTTTAAATGCTAAAGTACCGACATTTTCATTGACTTTAATAAAATTTTTATCCAGAGAAATTGAGGTTCCTGCGGTGGTAAAAGTGGTGGAAGTAACTGCTGTAACCGCATTATCACTGGTGTCTTCTACCATATTGGGTTTTAAAGCCAGATAATACGTTTGGTTCGGGGTTAAAACTACAGTCGGGATTACTGTAATTTTATTGCTGGAAAACGCAGTTGTAAAGGGAACCTGAGAACCTGAAGCATTTCCAAGACGGAAATCGACAAGCATTTGTGCATTAGAATCGTTGATCGCGGAATTGTCTGTTAATCTTACACTTTCATTAAAAGAAATCGTGGGATTTACAGTCGTTAAAGCATTATTTGCGTTGTTTGAGGGAAGGTAAGTTACGGTGGGAGGAGTAGTATCGGCTGCGCTAATGGGGGTTGCATCTACGGTAAAATTATCGAAACGGTTGTTTCCCACAGTTCCTCCTGAACCTTGTGAGAATTCAACTTTAAGTTTAAAATTAGGATTGTTGGCTACTCCGGAAACGGCTGAAAAGTCTAACGTAATGAGCTGCGGATTGGCATCTAAAGGAGAAACCGTCTGAAAAGTAACGAAATTCGTTCCGTCCACAGAATATTTCCACGTCTGCGTTCCTGCTCCGGAACCGGATCTTCTTGTCGTAAATTTCACTACAACATTATTGTATCCTGTTGTTGGCAAATTGAACTGAAGGTTTCCGTTGATCGGGAAATTATAGCGTAAATGCGTTCCTGAAACATCTCCGTTTCTCGCATTTAAATTGTCGACGTTGAAGTTTTGCCCTGTTCCATTGGCAAAATCTACCTCAGTAGTTCCATTGGTTACGGCAGTCATCGAACCTCCCAATAAAGTGGAAGTCGGTGCAGTGATGGAAGCTGCTGAAGCATTGTTGTTGAAATTCCAGTAATGGATAAGAGCGTTCTGCCCGAAAACCGCTCCCTGAAGAAAGAATGCGGCGACAACAGAACTTTTTAACAAGTAGTTGTTAATCATTTTTACTTACTTTAAATTTATGCAAAAATGAAGGTTCTACTTTGCAAAGATTTTAAGCAAATTTTAAAAAATGATTAATAAATAAAAGATAAAAATAAATTTAAGTTAATAATGAGATGATAAGGCAAGGAAAAAATAAATCGATTTCAGTTGAAATGATTTTAGAACGGATGATTCCCAAAAATATTTTATTTTGAGACCTGACCGGAAAAACGCAGATTTTTACCCGTGAATTTATTTCCTTCCATGGGATGCTTCTGCATATAAAAAAATCCTGAAATTGCCGTCAGAACCAGTAAAATAAAAGCTACCAGAAAAATTCTTTTTAACATTTCCTTCATATCGCAAGATTTTTAATGTCCTTAATTTCTAATGTTGAGGTGGGATATCCTTTTAAGACGGCATTGATCATTGCAATACCCACTTCATGTAAAGTTAATGATTTTGAGGGTAATAAAACAGGGAAAACCCAAATAAACGGCTTAAAAAACCATTTTACATTTTCCTGACCTTCAACAGGTTTCATAAATCCCGGTCGGAAATTGTATGCTGCCCTGAATCCTAATTTTCTAAGTGCATTTTCCGTTCTGCCTTTTACTCTTGCCCACATCATTTTTCCGCTTTCTGTTTTGTCCGTGTGCGCTCCTGAAACATAGTTGAAAACCATATCCGGATTCTGATTGAGAACGGCCTTTGCGAAATGAAGCGTTGTATCATAGGTAATCTTCGTATATTCCTCCTCGCTCATTCCTACACTGCTGATTCCCGCGCAGAAAAAGACGGCATCATATCCTTTGAAATTTTCATCATTCAGATCTATCTTTAAAAAATCTGAAACTATATATTCTTTTAATTTGGCGTGTTTTTTACCCGACGGTTTTCGGCTTACACTGAGGATTTCAGAAATGTTCGGATTCTCTAGACATTCCATTAAAACGCCTTCACCTACCATTCCTGTTGCTCCCGTGAGAATTATTTTTATTGAATCCATTTCTTTACTGTTATTACTGTTGTTGACGTTTTCAGGAATATTTTTACTTTATGTGGTATCAAAAATTATACAATTTTTTTGCGTTTTTTGAAATTTGGGTATTATTTAACCTAATTGATAAGGGTTTGATAGTTTCGGCGGCGGCGAAGCCGCCGCCGAAACTATCAAACTAACTCGTAAACCTTTGCCAAAATAAAAAACCGGTCAGGATATGACCGGTTCTATGATTTATTAAAGTAAATCTTACTTTTTCTCCTGTAGCTTAGTATAAATATTGTGGATTAATCCATCCGCAACAGATATTTTCGGAACAAAAATCCTGTTGATTTCCGACCATGACATCACGTTATTGAAGATCTGTAAAGCATGAACCAAAACATCGGCTCTGTCTTCGCGGAGATTATATTTTGTCATTCTTTCATCAACCGTAAGATCATCAAACTCCTTATATACCTTTTTAAGATGAGAAAGCGACATCGGTTTACCGTCTTTCGTTTTGCTCATGGAGAAAACTTTGTTGATATTTCCTCCTGAACCGATGGCAACAATCGGCTTTTTGCTGTTGATATTTTTTCGGATTTCTTCCTTCATATCTTTCCAGTTGTCGGGCGTTACCAGATTGTTCAGCAAACGGATGGTTCCGATATTAAAAGACTTTTCGTACTTCATTTTTCCGTTTTCGTAGAAAGTAAGCTCTGTAGAACCTCCGCCGACATCAATATACAAATAAGCAAATTCTTTATCCAGTCCTTCGGCCACATGATTTTCAAAAACCAGAGTAGCCTCTTCATCACCGGAAATAATTTCAATATTAATTCCTGATGTCTTTTTAACCTCTTCAATAATTTTCTGTCCGTTTGAAGCATCACGCATTGCACTCGTGGCACATGCTCGGTAATGTTCAACATCATAAATTCTCATCAGATCGCTGAAAATCTTCATGGAATCGATTACCATTTTTTCCCTTTCTTCGCCGATTTTTCCTAAGGTAAAAACATCCATACCTAATCTCAGTGGTATTCTCAAAAGATTAAGTTTGATGAATTCGGGCTGTTTATTGTTAATTTTTACTTCATTAATCAAAAGTCGGGCTGCATTACTTCCTATATCTATGGCTGCGATCTTCATTTTTTCTTTGTTTTGGCTTTTAAATATCGATAGGTTTCAATCTGAGAACGGCATTCTTCCTTCGGATTGTGAATGTACTCGTTGCTCAGTTTTTTGTCTAAAATACGTGCTTTTACATTATCTTTCAACTGTATGTCGAGAATATCTTTCAGTTCTTTCTTCAGATTTTTATCCGTAATCTTTGCGGCAGCTTCAATTCTGTAATCTAAATTTCTCGTCATCCAGTCTGCGGAAGAAATATACATATCTTCGGCTCCTTTGTTGTAAAAATACATTACTCTGGCGTGTTCCAGATATTCATCTACAATGCTTATTGCCTTTATTTTTTCTTTAAAATCTTTCTGATTGACAGCGCAGTAAATTCCTCTTACAATCATTCTGATGACAACTCCGGCTTGTGCTGCTTCATATAGCTTTTCAATCAGGGAACGGTCACTTACCGAATTGGCTTTAACGATCATTTCTGCGTGTCTTCCCACTTTGGCTTCTTCAATTTCTTTATCAATGTGATGTACAATCTTTTCACGCATGAACTGCGGACATACGAGAAGATTTTTGCAGGTTTTTAAAATCGGAAGATAATCGTCTTTCGGTTTTTTCAGAACATTGAATACCTTATTAATATCTGCCATAATTCCGCGGTCCGCAGTCATTAATAAATGATCTCCATAAATTCTCGCAGTTTTCTCATTGAAATTTCCGGTACTTACGAAACCGTACTGGATTGTTTTATTATGAGATCTTTTTTTAATGACACATAGCTTTGCGTGAACTTTTTTATTCGGAATTCCAATGAGTACAGTGATGCCTTCCGGTTCCAGCATTTCCTTCCACTCCAGATTAGATTCTTCATCAAATCTTGCCTGAAGCTCAAGCATTACCGTCACTTCTTTACCATTTCTTGCCGCATAAATTAAAGCATTGATGATTTTCGAGCTGCTCGCTAAACGATAGGCTGTGATCTGAATCGACTTTACATCAGGATCCATTGCTGCTTCACGAAGAAGATCAATTACAGGATTGTATTTGTGATAAGGGAAGGTAAGAAGAACATCATGTTTCAGAATAACATCCGTTACTCTTTCCGTGTTTTCAAAAGCAGGGTGGGTAAAAGAACTTCTTTCAACAGGTTTTTCATACTTCTCAAAAACATCAGGGAAATCCATGAAATGTTTAAAATTATGAATTTTTCCTCCGGGAATAATGCTGTCTTTTTTCGTCAGGTTTAATTTTCGGATCAGCATTTCAAGAAGTGCCTTATCCATATCTTTATCGAAAACGAAACGGGTTGGTTTTCCTTTTCGCCTGTTTTTTAAGCCTTTTTCAATTTTTTCGGCAAAATTAGTCCGGATATCATTATCGAGTTCCAGCTCGGCATCTTTCGTTACTTTAAAAGCATTGGCTGCAAATTCATCATATCCGAAATAAGAGAAAATATGGGGTAAATTGAAGGTGATGACATCTTCCAAAAGCATTACATTTTTCTCTTCCACATCTTCGGAAGGAAGCAAAACAAATCTTCCTACAAATCTTGAAGGAATTTCAATAATGGCGTAATTACTGGAATATTGCCAGTCTTTTTTCCTCATCGCAACACCCAGATAAAGACTTTTATCCCTCATATAAGGCATCGGTGTATTCTCATGAAGCAGAATAGGAATGACGTTGGATTCTACCACTTCATCAAAATATTTTCTTACAAACTCTTTCTGATTAGCAGATAAATTTTTAGCTGTTTTAATATAAACATGATGTTCCGCCATTTCAGCAAGAATTTTCTTCCAGGTTTTGTCAAAATTCTGCTGCTGTCGCATCACAATATCATTGATCTTCTGGAGAATTTTGGAAGGCGGCTGATAAAAAGATTCTGCAATTACTTTTTCTTTGAAATCCATGGCGCGCTTTAAACCTGCAACCCGCACACGGAAAAATTCGTCTAAATTGTTGGAGAAAATTCCTAAAAAACGGATTCTTAAATGTAAAGGGACTTTTTCGTCCATGGCTTCCTGTAAAACCCTCTCGTTGAAGGCAAGCCAGGTAATATCTCTCGGATTGAAATGTAATGACATTCTCTAGTGTATAATTTATCAAAAATAATAATTCGTGGTATCTTTTGAAACCTTTTTGCGTTAAGCTTTAATTAAATTTTAGAGCCAAAAAGATTCTGAAACCGGATGATTTTTGTAATCCATTAAAGTTATTAAAACTATCTGAAAAATTGCAGTTCCGTTCTGTATTTTTAATTTAAAATAAATGAATTATATAATAAATAGCCGTTAAGTGACAAAATTGATATGGTTTAACAAGTATTAAAACGTTTTGTGACAAAAATTCAAATCATTTAAAAAGTAAAGTTTAGGTTTATTTTAAACTGTATTTCTAAAATTTTCAAGCTGAAAAATAAAATTATTTTTTCCTGTTTCAGATTGTTTCTGTCAATTTGTCACAAAATTTTGAATGGTATAAATATTGAGAAATACTGAGTGTAAATTAAAATTAAAAATTAGAAAAAATATAAAAATATTATGAGTAAAATAATTGGAATTGACTTAGGAACAACCAACTCTTGTGTTGCTGTAATGGAGGGTAAAGACCCTGTTGTTATTCCTAACGCAGAAGGTAAAAGAACAACGCCGTCTATCGTTGCGTTTACAGAAGATGGCGAAAGAAAAGTAGGAGATCCTGCAAAAAGACAGGCGGTAACAAATCCAAAGAAAACAGTATATTCAATTAAAAGATTCATCGGAACTCACTTTAAAGAAGATGCGAAAGAAATTTCAAGAGTACCTTATGAAGTAGTTTCCGGACCAAACGATACCGTAAAAGTAAAAATCGACGACAGAGAATATACTCCACAGGAAATTTCTGCAATGACGCTTCAGAAAATGAAGAAAACTGCTGAAGATTATCTTGGTCAGGAAGTAATAAGAGCGGTAATTACGGTTCCTGCATACTTCAACGATGCACAGAGACAGGCTACGAAAGAAGCGGGTGAAATCGCAGGTCTTAAAGTAGAAAGAATCATCAACGAGCCTACTGCTGCTGCATTGGCTTACGGTTTGGATAAAAACCATAAAGATCAGAAAATCGCGGTATACGATTTAGGAGGTGGTACTTTCGATATCTCTATCCTAGATTTAGGAGATGGTGTATTCGAAGTATTGTCTACAAACGGAGATACACACTTAGGAGGTGATGATTTTGATGATGTAATCATCAACTGGATGGCAGATGAATTCAAATCTGAAGAAGGAGTTGACTTAAAGTCTGATGCAATCGCATTACAGAGATTGAAAGAAGCGGCTGAAAAAGCAAAAATCGAGTTGTCTTCTTCTCCACAAACTGAAATCAACCTTCCATATATCACAGCTACGGCTACAGGTCCTAAACACTTAGTGAAGACTTTAACGAAAGCTAAATTCGAGCAGTTATCTGCGGATTTGGTAAGAAGATCTATGGAGCCGGTTGCTAAAGCATTGAAAGATGCAGGTTTATCTACTTCAGATATCGACGAGGTAATCTTGGTAGGAGGTTCTACAAGAATCCCGATCATCCAAGAAGAAGTTGAGAAATTCTTTGGTAAAAAACCGTCTAAAGGAGTTAACCCGGATGAGGTTGTAGCAATTGGTGCGGCAATTCAGGGAGGTGTACTAACCGGAGACGTAAAAGACGTTCTTTTATTAGATGTTACGCCACTTTCTTTAGGTATCGAAACAATGGGTTCTGTTTTCACTAAATTAATTGAAGCAAACACTACGATCCCAACTAAAAAATCTGAGGTATTCTCTACAGCTTCTGACAACCAGCCAGCTGTAAGCATCAGAGTAGGACAGGGAGAAAGACCAATGTTCAACGACAACAAAGAAATCGGTAGATTCGACCTTACAGATATTCCACCTGCACCAAGAGGAGTTCCTCAAATTGAAGTAACATTCGATATTGATGCAAACGGTATCTTAAGTGTTTCTGCTAAAGATAAAGGAACGGGTAAAGAACAGTCCATTAAAATTCAGGCTTCTTCAGGTCTTTCTGACGAGGAAATCGAAAGAATGAAGAAAGAAGCTCAGGAAAATGCTTCTGCCGATGCTAAGAAAAAAGAAGAAGTTGAAATCTTCAATAAAGCAGACGGATTGATCTTCCAGACTGAAAAGCAACTGAAGGAGTTTGGTGAAAAATTATCTGCTGATAAAAAAGCAGCTATTGAAACTGCTCACGGAGAACTGAAAACAGCTTTCGAAGCTAAAAATGCAGATGATGTAAAAGCTAAAACAGAAGCTTTAGATGCAGCTTGGATGGCAGCTTCAGAAGAATTGTACGCAGCAGGACAACAGCCGGGAGCTGATGCAGGAGCACAAAACGGAGGAAATGCAGGAGGTGCAGAAGATGTACAGGATGCAGACTTCGAAGAAGTCAAGTAAGTACTGATTACTATCAATTAACAATAATTAGCAAATCGCTGTAAATATACTATTTACAGCGATTTTTGGTTTTTAGCCATTTTTTGTTTTGCTTGTTTTTGATTGATTTTTACCCTATTTTTGTATCATATCTGTACCGAGCGTTAAATACAGAATATGTGCGCCTTATTAGGTCTTATTATATTTTAACTAAGTTTAAATATCTATAGAATCAAAAAAAATTGTAATGGGTTTTAGTAAATTGAAAATTCCAAAAATTTGCGAGTTCTGCGAAAAACCGTTCGAAGCTAAAACAGTTACCACAAGATTTTGCAGTAAATACTGTTCGGAAAAAGAAGGGAAAAGACAAAAGCGAATTGCAAAAGATTTGGAGGAAAAACAATCGCTTTTAGAAAAGTCTGTTAAGAAAATTGCAGAAATACAAACTCGCCCCTATATTTCAGTTAGTGAAGCGGTAGTTCTTTTCGGAATTTCAAAAGATACCATTCGTAGATTAATTAAAAATGGAAAGATTCCTGCACATAATTTTGGAGAAAGACTTACTAGGGTAAGTAAATTAGATTTAGAATTAATGTTCACTTCGGTTGAACTTCCACCGAAAAAAGAAGAGAAATCAAAACCTAATTTCGAAGTTGGGAATTGCTACACGATTACGGAAATCAGTGAAAAATTTCATGCTGATCCGGGAACCGTAAATAATGTAATTAGGAGAAACAAAATACCAACAAAGAAAGTGGGAAGTTTTGTTTATGTTCCAAAAGATGAAATCGATAAAATATTCGCAAACAGATGAAAGAATTAACCAAAACAAAAGTCACCGTTCGGCTTCGAAAAGCGGAGGATAGAAAGGAATGGTACATTTATTTGGAAAGTTATCCTGTTCGGGTTGCCGGAAAGAAAGTTCCTCAGCGTATTAGAGAATATCTCAACAGAAGTGTAACCACAGTGGATTTTGATAAAAAAAGAGTAGCAAGAACTACAGAAAGTTCCGTTTCTTACAAACCAAAAAGAAATGACAATGGAATCATTATTTGTAAGAGTGATAATGATATTGAAACCATGTTGTATGCCGATGCAGCAAGAAAATTACGGCAAAAGGAATACGACAACGCTGATCTTTATAGTGAATTAGATACTATTCAAGCTGAACAGAAAGAAAAGTCTCAGGAAAATTTTATCAAGTTTTTTGAAGCTGTAATAAAGAAGCGACATAAAAACAGTTCAAGTTCAATTATTATAAATTGGGAAAGATCTATCGAATTTTTGAAAGAGTTTGCTGGAGAAACGATAGTGTTTTCTCAAATTGACTTTAAATTTTGTGAGGATTTTAAATCGTTTCTACTGACCGCTAAAAGAGGAGGAAACAAAGATGGAATACTTTCACAAAATACTGCATCAACGTATTTTTCTGTTTTCAAAGCAGCATTGAAACAAGCTTTCATTGATGGCTATTTTACCACAGATATTTCTGCAAAAATCAAAAGCATTCCTTCTCAGGAAACCAGAAGAGAATACTTAACCATTGAAGAATTGAATACATTAGTAGAAACACCTTGTGAAAACGATGTATTGAAACGTGCTGCACTTTTCTCAGCATTAACAGGTTTGCGACATTCCGATATTCAGAAATTGAAGTGGAATGAAATAAGTTTTGAAGGTAATCAGCCACGAATCAACTTCACGCAAAAAAAGACAAAAGGAGTAGAATATATGCCGATTTCTCAGCAAGCTTTAGAGATTTGTGGAGAACCGAAATCTCCCAATGATCTAGTTTTTGAGAATTTAACGAATCCGTCTTGGATTAATCGTCCATTGAAAAATTGGGTAGCAAAGGCAGGAATTAATAAAAATATTACGTTCCATTGTTTTCGTCACACGTTTGCCACTTTGCAATTATCCAATGGAACGGACATATATACCGTTAGTAAAATGCTTGGTCACACGAATGTTAAAACGACTCAAGTTTATGCAAAAGTGATAGATGAAAAGAAAAACAAAGCAGCTGAAGCTATTCAATTAAAAACACTCTCAAAAAATAGAAAATGAAACAGGATTATCGAGATATTTTAATTCAAAATCTTGCTATTATTATTGGTGGAGTAATTACAGGTTTAGGAGTAAGGTTGATAGTGCTTGAAAAAGGAGCTGATGAATTTACTGCAAATAGTATTTTTTGGGTTATCAATTTCGTATTTATTTTATTGTATTTGGCTTTTGTTACTTTTGGGATTTCTCTTATAGAAATATTCAAACAAATAAAAAAGAAATTTTATAATAAGAATAATGTTGAAAAACAAGAAGCTGTTCCAAATGATGTTAGTATAGATAATTTTGAGAAATTAGAATTGAATGAAGAACCTTTACAAAATCTCCCAACTATTATTGAAGAAGAAAAACTAACTTCTGAAGTTGAAAATGAAATTTCAAATACATTATTGGAAGCTGAAAAGCCAGTTGAACTTTCTGATATTGAAAAAATAAGAATTCAAGCGAAATCTGACAACGAAAAGATCCTTCAGGGAAAGTTAGATTTTATTGTCCAATACACAAAACAAAAATTTGCACCGTACGCTTCTGATGAAGAAATTCTTAGATTTTGCACGTATCTTGTAAATTTCCTTAAGGATGGTAAAATTGAGAATGTAAATCCAATTAAGGTAGAAGTTCTTGGTACTATTGATTTAAAGCATTTCGGATGGAATGTCTGGAATCATTACAAGGGAAAAAATGAAAGAAAAGATGTTGCGAAGTTTTTAAAGACAGTATTCCCCTATACTTTTAATGATACGGTGCTGCCAACAATAGAAAAACAACTTACTTCAAGAAAAAATGAAGGATTAATAAAAATTGAAGATAACCTGCTTCAATAAAGGAAAATACAATTAATATTGATTAATAAACCTCCTATGATATCAGTATGATTTAAACATTCTTTATCATACAAAAAACACACACAGAACATAAATTATCATTGCACCATAACAATCATAAACGATACTTATGGATGCGCACGAAATCAACTTTGAAAATCTGCCAAGAGCAGTCGCACATTTGGCAAATGAAATTGCCGAAATCAAATCAATTGTAGAGCAAAAACAAGTTTCTACAGTTCCTACCAAAAAAATTCCTATTGACATTTCCGAAGCTTGTAAAATAATAGGTAAAGCAAAACCGACTATTTATACGCTTGTTCGGGAACGGAAAATTCCATGTTACAAAAACGGAAAGAAACTCTATTTTTTTGAAGAGGAACTTTTAGATTGGATTTCTAAAGGTAAAAAGAAAACCATTCAAGAGATAGAAGCCGAAGCGAGAGCGAATTATAAGAATCTAAAATAATTCTGATGCATTCGCCACAAAAACGGTATCAAACCGAAACAGGTTCTGTTACGGTATTTGATAAAGTGATTAAATATCTGAATCACAAATATCAAGTCAGATACAATGAAATTGCTTTGGAATTTGAAATCCGAACGGAAAACGAAGATTGGGACGAATTGAATATCAATTCCCTGTTTATTGAATTGATTCAATCCGGGATTAATATTACGTTGAATAAGTTGGAAATTTTACTGAAAAGTCATTGGATAGAGAAATACAATCCGATTCAAAATTACTTTGAAAATCTACCAAAATGGAACGGCGAAAATCACATTCAAAAATTAGCGAATCACATAACAATGACTGACGATGAATCATTTCAAAAGCATTTTGAAAAATGGCTGACAAGAGCAGTTTTATGCTCATTGAAGAAAGGCTACGTCAACAAACAATGCTTGGTTTTGTTCAATACCAAACAAAATTCTGGAAAAACCAGCTTTTTGAGATTCCTGATTCCAACCGAACTAGAAAAATATTACACCGAAGATATTGGAATTGATAAAGACGGATTGATTTCGCTTTGTAAATCACTAATAATTAACATAGATGAACTATCCGTCATGTCAAAAATAGATGTGAATACGCTGAAATCTTTCATTTCCAAAAATACCATTAATGCAAGACTACCTTATGACAGAAAATCGTCATTAATGCACAGAACCGCTTCGTTTTGTGGCTCCACGAATCGTTCTGATTTTCTGACGGATGAAACAGGAAGCGTTCGCTGGCAAATTTTTGAAGTGTTGGAAATTGATTTCAATTACTCAAAGGAAATCAATATCAATCAAGTTTGGGCTCAAGCATATTTCAATGCTTTTGAAAGGAAAAATTACAATCCGGAACTCACTGCCGAAGATATTTTGGAAAACGAGAAACGGAATGAAAAATACAAGCAAGTCAGTTTAGAGCAGGAAATTATTCTCACTCATTTTGAGAAATCGGATAGTAAAAATGAATTCCTCACAGCAACGGATATTATGTTGGCGATGAACAATGCATTGGGAGTTCGGTTAAACATTATAAAAATAGGAAAAGCATTAACGGTCTTGAATTATGAACGGATAAAACATTCCAAAAGGCAAGTCTATGGTTATTTAATCAAACGAAAAATCGAAGAATCAAAAAACGAAAATTAAAAACCGACTTACCTCAATTACCAACTTACCTAAAACCTTTGAAAACCACCATCAATAAGGGCTTTTCTAATAAGGTAATATTAAAATCACTTCTTACCTAAGTTACCAAAACAAATAAAAATGAAGGTAAAAAGGTAAAGAAAGGTAACTGACAAAAATTAACCAAAACACTTTCTAACAAAGACTTTGGTAGAAAGGTAAGAAGATTCTGAAAAAACTTACAAAACTTTAAAACATTACAAAAAATGAACTGCAAAACAGCTAACGAAAATATCAATATTCGGGAAATTCTAGAGAGTTTTTCTCTTTTCCCAAGCAAAGAAAATCCTAAAACAGCATTTTATTTTGCTTTTAACAGAAACGAAAGAACAGCAAGTGTAATTGTTAATTTCACTAAAAATACCGCTTTCGATTTTGGAACAGGGAAACAATACGATAATGTTTCTTTAGTTCAAGCCATTAAAAAATGTTCGGTTTCGGATGCACTCCACTATTTGAAAAGGTTTGAATATTCAATTTCAAAATATCAAAACGAAGAAAAATCCAACGAAAAGCTGACATCAAATTATGAAATTTTAGAAATCAAAAATGTTCAAAATCTCAAACTTTTGGAGTATTTAAAATCTAGAAATCTTGAAAGCCAAAATTCAGAATTAAAGGAAATTCATTATTTACTGAATGAGAAAAAATATTTCGGATTGGCTTTTCAAAATGATTCCGGAGGTTACGAAATTCGGAATCCATTGACTAAAATCTGTCTTGGAAAAAAGGATATTTCCACCATAAAAAACGGAAGTGAAACTTTGAGAATTTTTGAAGGATTTACAGATTATTTATCATTCAAAATTTTAGAAAAATCACTCGAAAAAGAACCTTCGGATTACCTTGTTTTAAATTCCGTTTCTATGCTTTTAAAAACAAAAAATGAAATTGAAAACTATCAAAAAATTGAACTTTATTTTGATAACGACCAAGCTGGAAATTTGGCAACGGAGCAATTAATTAGCCTTCATAAAAATAGTTCAGACGAACGTTTACTCTACAAAAATCACAAAGATTTGAATGCGTTTTTGATGAACAATGAAATTAAAGAAGAACGTCATCCAAAATTCGGCAGATAGATAGTGCAAAAAGTACCCAAAGTTTACAATAAGCGTGTCCGCTGATTGAAAAATTTGAACTTTTTGGTTTTTTCCTATCGTCAAAAACAGATTTTAAAACCAACAATTAAAGACAAAAAAAACAAATGGAAAATGATTTTTTGAAAACGTTTGTTCAGCAAATTTCCAAAGTGGAAGAACAAAAAAATGCAGAGCAAAAAAAGAAAAAATACTTCCAAAAATTGGGAAGAAAAGGTGGACTAAAAAAGAAAACTTCGGAACAATTTTCTAAGGTGATTTCGGTACGATTTACTGAGAAAGAATTTGAAGAAATTAGAAAGGAATCGGAAAAATTTAAGCTCACTTTTTCAAAATATTTACGGTTGATATTCACAGAAAAAGAATTGAAAATAAATGAATTTAAAACCGACGAAATTCTGTTGAAATATGGCGACAATTTTATCAAAATCCGAAACCTTTTTAGAAATAAAGAATGGACTGCTTTTGAAAATAAAAAAGAAATCTTGATGGAAATAGAATTGGTTTTGGGTTTAATCAAAAACTATCTCTATCAAAAAAATAATCGAAATGAATAACTCTGCAACCACAAGAAGAATTTCCAAAATCGCTTTGGAATATAACGGAAACGATAAAGGAAAAGCAGAAATGGTTTACAGCAAAAATCTTCTGAATGAAAATCCAGAACAACAATTTTTGGAAATGAAAACGATTGCTGACAGAAATTCTAATGTGAGGAAATGGGCTTTCACTGGATATATTTCGCCCGAAAAATCGATTGGCGACACATTATCGAACGAAGAATTGGTGAAGTTAACTTTGAAAGCATTGGGAAAAGTTGGCGTGACGGAACAAAACCAAATTCGGTTGGATATTCATTCTTCAACCAAGCAAAAACATATTCATTTTGTGGTTAATAGAATCAATATTCACGGAAAGAATACGATAAAAGCTCATAAAATAGGAGAAAGTTTCGGAAAAGCCGTTCGTGAAGTTTGCAAAGAAATGAACCTGAAAACCGACCTTGAAATTGGCATTGAAAAGAAAAATCAAATGCTAATAGATTTGAAATTTTGCTTGAAAACAGCAAAGAATTTTGAAGAACTCACCCAAAAAATGCACCAATTAAATTATAGAGTTACCCTTTCGGAGAATGTGAAAATTGGCGTTTCGGGAATGCGAATTGTTCGGAATGAGGACATTAACAATGATACACTTCGCCAATACTTTTCAGGTTATAAATTGTCTGAAATCACAAACAAACTGAAAATTGCGGATATAAAGACGATTTTGAATGAGAATCAAATGAAATTCAGTTCGGAAATTTCGGAAAATAAATCCCAAAATGGAACAGGAAAATCATTTTTCAATGAAATTGAAAATCTATCAAAAGACCTATTGAAACCTACATTTACCGCTTCAGAAGAAGAATTATTAAAGAAAAAACGAAGAAAATTTTAAACAAAATGGAAAACAAAGAAAACAATCAGGATTTTGGTTTAGAACTGCTAAAAAAAGTAATTGAAACCAACGAGAGAAACATTGAACAAGGAATAAAAGCAGAATTTGCATTCGAAGATTTATTGAGTT
Organism: Chryseobacterium sp. C2(2020); assembly: GCF_014218915.1. Taxonomy (NCBI): domain Bacteria; kingdom Pseudomonadati; phylum Bacteroidota; class Flavobacteriia; order Flavobacteriales; family Weeksellaceae; genus Chryseobacterium; species Chryseobacterium sp. C2(2020). Next base: position 169,042 of record NZ_JACLCT010000002.1, on the reverse strand, counting down.
TAAAAGGCAAAACAGATTCTTCTTTGCAAGGAATGAATGCTATGTATTTAAAATTAGTCGAATCGCTTGAAAAAGAAAAGCAAGAAAGAGAAATTTTTTTAGAAAAAATACCAAAAACTATTGATGTCATAATTCCTGAAACAACATTGAAGCAATTCAAGGCATTTGAAAAGAAATTTAAAGCGGGGAGATATTTATTTTTTGGAAGCATTGGAATTTTGATTCTTTCAATCATTACAATTTTTTCCGTTGGAAAACTTGCTAAAAATTGGTATTCGGAAAGTATAAAAACCAAAACCGAAATTCGCCAAGAAATCCTCACCGAAATCGAAAACGAAGGAAAAAGCATTTACAAAACTTCCGATTTGGAACAACTTAAAACTAACACAGTAATTATGAATAAATGGATGCATAAAAACCCGAAAGAGGCTGAAAGTTTTTTGAAGTTTAAGGAGGGGTTTGAAAGTAGATAGATATTTGTGAATACTATCAGGATTATAAATGAGCGTTCAATAAGATGTCTTCTTTACGGTTTTCCGCTTTGTCCTTTCAATTGCTATTTGTAATTTTAACAATTGAATTACTTTATAGAAATCAACAAAACTAATGGCTAAAAAGAAAAAGGAAGAAGTACAAGAATCTATCGAGAAAACCTTATGGAAAGCAGCAGATAAACTCCGCAAAAACATCAATGCAGCAGAGTATAAAGACGTGGTTCTTGGCTTAATCTTCTTAAAATATATATCGATTGCATTTGAAAAATTACACGCAGAATTAACCGCACAAATCGATCAAGGAGCAGATCCGGAAGACAGAGAAGAATATACTGCAGAAAACGTATTCTTCGTGCCACCTTCTGCGCGTTGGTCGTTTTTACAAAGTTCGGCTAAGCAAATTACCATTGGTAAAATTGTAGATGATGGTATGGATGCTATTGAGGCAGAAAACCCACAATTGAAAGGAATTTTACCAAAAGTATATGCCAAACAAAATTTGGATCCGACCAGTTTAGGAGATTTAATTGATTTGATCGGCAACATTAATTTTGGCGGTACCCAAGAGCGTTCTGCTGATGTATTAGGACACGTTTTTGAGTATTTCTTAGGTCAGTTTGCCTTAGCGGAAGGACAAAAAGGCGGACAGTTCTACACGCCTCGTTCAGTAGTAGAGTTGTTGGTAGAAATGCTGGAACCACAAAAAGGTCGTGTATTCGATCCGTGTTGTGGTTCGGGTGGTATGTTTGTGCAGTCGGAAAAGTTTGTGGAAGACCATCAGGGAAGAATTGATGATATCTCGATTTACGGACAGGAATCCAACCAAACCACCTGGCGTTTGGCAAAGATGAATTTAGCCATTCGTGGGATCGATTCTACGGGGGTAAAATGGAATTCAGAAGGTTCGTTTTTGAACGATGCACACAAAGATTTAAAAGCCGATTATATCATTGCGAATCCTCCGTTTAACGTGAGCGATTGGTCGGGCGATTTATTGCGTAATGATGCGCGTTGGCAGTTTGGAACACCTCCAGTAGGGAATGCCAACTTTGGTTGGTTGCAACATTTTATCCATCACTTGGCACCAACAGGACAAGCGGGTGTCGTATTGGCAAAAGGAGCTTTGACTTCTAAAACGTCAGGCGAAGGCGAGATCCGTAAAAACTTAATAGAAGAGGGATTAATCGACTGTATTGTGAACTTACCTGCGAAGTTGTTCCTGAATACGCAAATTCCTGCGGCCTTATGGTTTATGCGCCGTAAGAAAGTACCGAATGCAAAATTCCGAAATACCGAAAACGAAATATTGTTTATCGATGCGCGTAATCTTGGGCATCTCATCAACCGTAGAAATCGTGAGTTGAGCAAAGAAGATATCGAATTAATTGCATCTACCTACCACAATTGGCGTAATGTAGATGGGCAGTACGAAGATGTCGCCGGTTTCTGTGCTTCGGTACCTGTGTCTAAAGTTGCAGAATTGGATTATGTACTTACGCCTGGGCGTTATGTAGGTTTACCGGATGAAGAAGACGATTTCAACTTTGTAGAGCGTTTTACGTCATTGAAAAGCACTTTAGAAGAACAATTAGCCAAAGAAGCTGAATTGAATGCCATTATTGCGGATAACCTTTTGAAAATTGAATTGCCGAAGGATGGAGAATAGAGAATGGATAGAAGGAAAACTTTTGGATATTGCCAATATTAAAATGGGACAATCTCCTAAAGGGGAAACCTGTAATAATAGCAATGGATTGCCACTTTTAAATGGACCTACAGAGTTTGGCTTAAAGCATCCTAAAGAAATGCAATATACAACTGATTCAAGAAAGGAATGTGTTCCTTTAGATATTTTATTTTGTGTTAGAGGTTCCACTACAGGAAGAATGAATTGGGCTGATAAAGTGTACTCAATTGGAAGAGGTTTAGCTGCAATTAATCATAAAAGTGGGGCTGATTACAATTATTTTATTAAAGGTCTATTAGATTATAATTTAGATTTATTGTTAGCTAGTGCAACTGGTTCAACATTCCCAAATATTTCGAGAAGTCAATTAGAGACTTTAGAAATCCAACTTCCCCCACTTCCCGAGCAAAAAGCCATTGCATCGGTATTGTCGAGTTTGGATGATAAAATCGACTTATTACACCAACAAAACCAAACCTTAGAGGCTTTGGCAGAAACTTTATTCCGTCAGTGGTTTATTGAAGAAGCTAAAGAGGATTGGGAGGATTGTACAATTGGAGATTTAGCGATTCATTCTAAGATATCAGTACATCCGAAAAAAAATCCTGATATACTTTACTATCATTACAGTATTCCTGCTTTTGATTCAAATAAAAAACCAGTTGTAGAATTTGGAAAAGAAATTCAAAGCAATAAATATAAAGTTGAAGAAAACTCTATTTTATTCTCAAAATTGAATCCACATAAGGATAAACGAGTTTGGTTGATACAAGATAGTGTAGAAGAACATGCGATTTGCTCAACAGAATTACAAGTTGTTAAACCTAAAGACAATGACTATTTGTATTTTATTTATGGTTGGTTAACCAATTCTATTTATTACAATGAGATTGCTGCAGGTGTTGGAGGAACAAGTGGTAGTCACCAAAGGATTGAGCCGAAAGCAATATTCTCAGCTCCGTGTGTAAAAATTGATAAAAATATTATCCATCAATATAATATACTTGCAGAACCATTGTTCAAAAAACAATTTGAAAATCAACAACAAATCCAAACCCTAACTAAACTTCGCGATACCTTATTACCAAAGTTGATGAGTGGTGAGGTACGGGTGAAAAACTAAATTATGAGTGAGCATATTAATAAATATCATAAAGGATCAGAATGGCGTAAATGGGACTTACATTTTCACGCCCCAAGTATATATACATGTGCGAAAAATGATCAATATGAAGGAAATGATTTGCTTGATAAGCAAAATCGTTTTATAGATGAACTTAAAACTGTTAACGATATTACTGTTTTAGGAATTACTGATTATTTTTCTTTAGAAGCATATAAATTAGTGTTGAGTAGATCTAACGAGCTATCACAGTTTGATTTAATATTACCGAATATTGAATTAAGAATAACACCTGTCACTAATGATAATAGAAAAATTAACCTTCATATAATTCCTAATACTGAAGTTTTAGATGTAGAAGAAATAGAAAGGTTTCTATATAAATTTGAGTTTGGTCCTGATAAATTAACCTGTAAAAGAGAAGATTTAATTCGACTAGGACGTAAAGCAAATTCAAGTTATAGTGATGAAGAAGCCTTTAAAAAGGGATTAAATGAGTTCGCAATTAGTTATGATAAATTCTTCGAAATTTATAATAGCTTATCAGATCGAATAAAAGAGAATATAATAATAGGAGTTTCAAATAATAGTGGAGATGGTGCTTCGGGTATTAAAGATATTCAAGGTATTCGTGAAATAATTTACTCAGGTGTTCACTTTATATTTTCTGCTCAACCTAATGATAAAATTTATTTTCTTGGAAAAGGTGTAGATAGCGAAGAAATAATTAAACAAAAGTATGGAAGTCTAAAACCATGTTTACATGGCTCCGATTATCATGGCTCTAAAGATGGTAAAAAAATATGTGTTCCGGATTTAAATAGGTTTTGTTGGATTAAAGCTGACCCTACTTTTGAAGGATTAAAACAAGTAATTTATGAACCAGAGGATCGAGTTTTAATTCAAGCAAGCAAGCCGCAAGAAAAAACGGGCTATCAAATTATAGATCATATAGAAATTATAAATGATTCTATTTTCAATAATAAAATCCATTTAAATCAAAATCTTAATTCAATTATCGGAGGTAGATCTTCAGGGAAGTCTGTTTTACTTGGTGCTATAGCGACAAAAGTAAAAACAACGAGAGCTATTGAGTTTTCGGATTCAGGTTATCAAAAATATGTAAAAGAAATCTCCGATACAATAAAAGTTATTTGGAAAGACGGAGAGGAAGAGAATAATAGAGAGGTTGAGTATTTTGAGCAAGGTTATATGCATAAAATAGCTCGAAATGAAGCTGAACTTAATAAGATTGTAAATGACATCTTAATTCAAAACGGTAAAGAACCAATTCTTGATGAATATAAGCGGTTTGTTACCGATAATTCAAAGTCAATAGCTGGTTTTGTAAGTGATTATTTTTTGCTTTTAAGAGATATCCAAGAAAAAGAAAGTAAGGTTAGAGATAAAGGTGATAAAAAAGGTATAGAGGACGAAATTGCAAAACTTAAGGGGGAGTTGATAAAGCTTTCTGTCACGGCAATAACAGACGAAGAAAAATTACATTACGAAGGAGTAAAAACATCTATTGAAGACTATAATCAACGAATTCAATCTATTACAAAGGATGTTGGATTAATTGATAAACTGAAGACAATTAGTGTAATTAAAGATAATCTTGACTATGAGTTAATATCTCTAAGTGAAGAGGTGAAAAATTCAATTTCCACTGCTCTAGATGCTATCAAAGCTGACGCTCAAAGAAAATGGTCGGAGGAGTTAGAAAGGTTACTAGCTTTAGGAAAAGCAACCATTGATGGAGCAAATCATGAAATTGAAGAATTATCAAAAGATGTAGTTTATCTGAAAGTTCTTCAAGCTTATAAAGACAATTCTCAACTCTCAGAGTATGAAGCTAAAATTAAAACTCAAACAGACAAATTATTTGAAATAAACACTTTATTATCCGAAATAGCTAATCTGAAACAGCAGGTACTTGAAATCAAAACTAAAATTACTTTAGCTCATAAATTATTTTATGAAAAAATAACAAATCTTTTAGGAAATCTTTCAGATAGTCAAGATGGGTTAGCAATTATTGGAAAATATAAATTCGAAGGAGAACAATATAAATCTATTTTAAATGCTGGATTAAACTTACAAGGTTCTGCAAATAGAGATTTAGCAGAATACAGTTATGTTGATTTTAATAGTTTCGAATCACATCAATTTAATCTTTTTGACAAATTAGAAGCAAACCAACTAACATTAAAAGGAGGTTACACTAATCAAAGCCTTATTACTTCTTTGTTGTCAACCAACTTTTTTAGTCTTAGCTATGATATAGAATATGAAGGCGACGATTTTAAAAAGATGTCTGATGGTAAAAAAGCATTTGTTGTACTTAAGCTTCTCTTGGATTTTAGTGACAAAAACTGTCCTATTTTAATAGATCAACCAGAAGATGATTTAGATAATCGAGCAATTTACAACAACCTTGTACAGTATTTACGTAATAAGAAAAAATTTAGACAGGTTATTGTGGCAACTCATAATCCAAATATTGTTGTAGGAGCAGATAGTGAACTAGTTATTTGTGCTAATCAACATGGAGAAAAAAACATCAATAATGAGAATAAGAAATTTCAATACGTAAGTGGTAGTTTAGAGCATACGTTTCCAAAATTAATTGAAAAAGAGGAAGTTTTAGAAAGCCAAGGAATACGTGAGCATGTGTGTGAAGTTCTTGAAGGAGGAAATATTGCATTCAAGCTAAGAGAAAAAAAATATTCAATTAAAGAATAGGAGAAATGACTGAAAACGAAATTGAAAGTTAAAATCCAAACCCTAACTCAACTTCGCGACACCTTATTACCTAAGTTAATGAGTGGCGAGGTGCGGGTGAAGGTATAAAAACCTAAAAGGAGCTGTGTGAAAATGCGGCGCCTTAAAGCGATTAACCAAAGCTAAATATAACCAAAAAAACATGAGTGCAGCACTTCAATTAGCCATCACAACTATTGGAGATTTACTTTTAGGTTCTACCATCAGCAAAAATGCAGAAGGTAAACCTTTAAGTTCAATCAATTTGGTGATACCACCTTATCAGCGACCATATAAATGGACAGCAAAAAATGCAGTTCAACTTTTTGACGATATCATCGACGCCAAAAATCAAAATAAAGAAACCTATCGTGTAGGAACTCTTATTTTACATTACGACAAGGCAAAATTAATCTATAATATAGTAGATGGTCAACAACGTACTATCACATTTTCCCTGCTGTTAATGGCGTTTAATGAAGGTAGTGGCGATGATATTGATTTCTTAAGGCAATCGTTAACAGACGATATGTTCAATGCCAGAAATATTCCTAATAACTACAGAACATTAGAAAGACGCATCCACAACATCTCGGATCATAGAGAACGTGCAGAACTGTACGATTACGTAAAAAATAACTGCGAATTAATTGTGGTTATTACGGAAGATATTTCAGAAGCTTTTCAATTTTTTGACTCACAAAATGCTCGTGGCAAAAAGTTGTATCCGCACGATCTTTTAAAGGCATATCACCTTAGAGAAATGAACAGTTTGGCTATTGCTGAAACAGAAAAAATCGTGAAGGACTGGGAAGATTTAGATCAGAAAAAATTGTCACTGCTGTTCAGTGATTATCTCTACCGATTAAAAGAATGGATTAAAGGTAATAGAGCAGGTGAACTGAACGAGAGTAATATCCAAAAATTCAAAGGGATTAACCATACAGGTAATTATCCCTATGCGCAATTTTTTAAAGGAGCTTATGCTTACGCTGATATGGTCAATCAATCGTCTATGCCGTTTGTAGCAGGGATGGGAGGTTTAAAACCGTTTCAGATAGATACACCCATTATTGCAGGAAAATCATTTTTTGATTATGCAAAACATTACTTCCACATTCTAAAAGATATCCAAAACAATAATAAATACGAAGGTTATTTTATCAATGATAACGAGATCGTTAAAACATTAGATCTACGCAAATATAAAAATGGTGTAGGGAATGGAATTACACGATTATTGTTTGATACTGCGATTTTACTTTATGTAGACAGATTTTGCCCAAGCGAACGTCCAACCAAAGTAGACAAAGAAATGTTAGAGAAGCAATTTGTAGTTTACGCTTTTATATGGGCGTTTTCATTAAGGGCTCAATACCAAAACTTAGGTTGGCAGTCTGCTCAAAATTATATTTTAGGAAGTGATGTTAAAAATTCATTTAATATCTATAAAATGATCACAGAAGCAGATTCACCAGTAGCATTATTAAGCCTGCTTTCGGATCATTTAAGTCCACTTTCTTGGAATAAAATTAAGGCGACAAATAACGATATACACTATCAAGAGAATGGTGTTTATCTAAATTACCTGCACTATTTCAAATTAAATAAATTTATTGAAGAAGATTAATATGGCAAGAGCTGTTTTACCACTAAAAGAACAATCGATAGACGAAATATACAATGGTAATCAGGTTACTTACGAAGTGCCGATTTATCAAAGAAATTACGCATGGCAAGATGATGAAATTTCAGCATTAATTCAGGATGTATATGACGCTTTTCTTCAAGGAAAAAACACCTACTTTATAGGTACTTTGGTGTCTTATCATAAAGGTGATCAGGTATATGAAGTAATTGATGGACAGCAACGTTTAACAACGATTAATTTGGTTCTTTCTGCGCTAGATATTTATCGTAAAAATAAATTAACGTACAGAGCTCGTAAAAAGTCGAATGAAACCATAAAAAATATTCCTTTATTTGAAAACGAAGAGAAGGATAATGGGATCATTAGCGGTTATGGATTTGCTAAAAATGCAATTAAGAAAATTATTCCTGCTGAAGATTTAGAAAGCTACAAAAAATACTTTCAAAATAATGTTCATATTATTCATTACAATGTTCCACAAGATATAGACTTAAATCATTATTTCGAAATAATGAATTCTAGAGGGGAACAGTTAGAAAAACATGAGATTATAAAAGCGCGTCTTATCGAGCAATTGGATGAAAGTGATAAAGTCAAATTTAGCCAATTATGGGAATACTGTAGTGTAATGAGTGTTTACATTCAGCAGAAATATAGGCAAAGTGCGATTTTTGGAAATAATCATCATGAATTAATAATCTCAAGTTTTGACGAATTACCACAGGTTGAAGTTGGATCGGGTAAAAAATCTATTTTGACTCTTGTAAAAAGTAAAGTTGGTGATCTTGGCGGAGCTGATTATGTGGACTTAGATACCTTCCAGCCCATCATCGATTTTTCAAATTTTTTATTAATTGTACTTAAAATAACAAGAATTTCTGAGCCCGATTTTGTGGCAACAGATTTTATTTTGGATGATAAGGAGTTGATTCGTGAATTCGACAAAATAGAATTGAATGAAAGTTTTGCAAAGGAGTTTGGCTTTAATTTACTAAAAACAAGATATTATTTAGATAACTATGTGGTGCACCATTCCAATGAAAATGATACGTTGGAAAGTAATCCATGGAAACTTCAGTTTTGGCAGAAAGAAGGTAAAAATGAATATTTGAAAAATCTGGATGGTGAAAGTGAAATTCAGCATAACTTAGTACAGTTATTATCGATGTTTGAAGTATCATTTACAGCAAGACAAAGAAAAAATTACTTGTTCTACTGCCTGTTACATCTCTTTAACGAGGGGCCAGATCTTCAAAAATACCTTCAATTCGTCAGGAATTTAGCAGATAAGTATTTTCAAGATGTTTACTTGGATCCAACAAAACTAAATGCGATCAACGTACCGAATCCAGGTAGTTTTGATAGTACTATACTTGTTGACAACAAACTAGTTGTTACGCCAGAAAATGCAGATTTGAGTTTTAACGAAGTCTATGGTGATGGAAATGTACGTTCTAACGGCATTCCATTATTCGTCTTTAATTTTCTTGATTATAAGTTGTGGGAAAAATACTTTGATGAATTACGCGGTGAAAAAACAAAAGAAGGTAGTACCGAACGTAAAATTTTCTTTGAGAATTTAGGATGTAGTGATTTTGGTTTAAAATTATTTGAACAATTCTATTTTTCAAGAACAAGAAGAAGTTTAGAACATTTTTATCCTCAAGCCAAAGCTGATGGAAACGATGGAAGACCCACCCAAGACCAGATTAATTGTTTAGGAAATTATGCAATGATTGGTAGTGAAATGAATAGTTCAGGAAACAATTGGGATCCAAATGCAAAATTAAGCCATTACCTGGATTCAGGTAAGATCAGACAAATTAGTATTGCTTCAATTAAGTTTATGATTATGATGCAGAAATGTAAAGATAATTTATTGGAAAATAATCGTAAACATGGTTTAGAATGGAATTTTGAGGACATTAAAGAGCATCAACGTAAAATGGAATCAATTTTAAGTGTGAATTAAAAATAAACAACCATGACCGAAAACGAAATAGAACAACTCGCTATAGCATTATTAGAACACCAAGGATATACCTATATCAATGGGGTTCAGTTAGCTCCTGATGCAGGAGATACGGAAAGAACATCATTTGAAGAGGTTGTTTTAAAACAACGTTTAGAAAATGCGGTTCGTCGTATCAACCCAACGATTCCTCCTGATGCACAACAAGATGCAGTGAAGCAAATTTTGCGTATTGCTTCGCCTGATGTGTTATCAAACAATGAAAGCTTTCACCGGTTATTAACCGAAGGTATTCCGGTAACCAAACGTGTGAATGGACAGGAACGTGGGGATCGTGTGTTTTTAATTGATTTTGAAAATCCATTACACAACGAATTTTTAGTAGTCAATCAATTTACTATCGTAGAAAACGGAGTAAATAAAAGACCAGATATCATTCTTTTTGTCAATGGTTTACCATTAGTTGTGATTGAGTTAAAGAACGCTACGGATGATAAAACCACCATTCAATCTGCCTTCCGACAAATAGAAACCTACAAAGCAATGATTTCATCTTTGTTTACTTTCAATGCTTTCTCGGTTATTTCTGATGGATTGGAAGCGAAAGCAGGAACGATTTCGGCAGGTTTGAGTCGTTTTATGGCTTGGAAAACTACAGATGGTATCTCCGAAGCTTCTAAACAAATCAGCCAATTAGAAACATTGATTAAAGGAATGTTGCAACCAAGCGTAGTATTGGATTTGGTGAGACATTTTGTGGTTTTCGAAAAATTTAAAAAAGAAGATGCAGATGGAATTGTTACCATACAAACGGTAAAGAAATTAGCAGCTTATCATCAATATTATGCCGTAAATCGTGCGGTAGAATCTACTAAAAGAGCTTCTGGTTTTGTTTCAAAACAAACATTAGGGAATTTAGTAATGGAATCTCCTGAAAGCTACGGTTTACCAGGCGTTAAAAACCAACCTGCAGGCGACCGAAAAGGTGGTGTGGTTTGGCATACACAAGGTTCCGGTAAATCCTTATCTATGGTGTTTTATACAGGTAAAATTGTATTAGCCTTAGATAATCCAACGGTTTTAGTGATAACGGACCGTAATGATTTGGACGATCAATTATTTGACACCTTTGCGGCTTCGAAACAATTATTGCGTCAAGATCCTGTCCAGGCAACGGATCGCAAACAATTGAAAGACTTATTGAAGGTAAATTCAGGTGGTGTAATTTTCACGACGATACAAAAATTTCAACCCGAAGAAGGAAATATTTTTGAAACATTATCCGCCAGAGAAAACATCATTGTCATAGCAGACGAGGCACACCGTACACAGTATGGTTTTAGTGCTAAAACGGTTGATGATAAGGATGAAAAGGGAAATGTAATTGGTAAAAAAATCGTGTATGGATTTGCAAAATATATGCGTGATGCCTTACCTAATGCGACGTATTTAGGTTTTACAGGAACACCAATTGAAAGTACGGATGTCAATACACCAGCAGTTTTCGGTAATTATGTAGATATCTACGATATAGCTCAAGCAGTAGAAGACGGAGCAACAGTTCGTATTTTCTATGAAAGCCGATTGGCGAAGGTAAAATTAACCGAAGAAGGAAAGGAATTAGTAGATGAGCTGGATGATGAATTGGATCAGGAAGATTTAACAGCCACTCAAAAAGCCAAAAGTAAATGGACTCAGTTAGAAGCCTTGATTGGTGGGAAACAACGTGTTCAAAATATAGCTGCTGATATTGTCGGTCATTTTACTCAACGCCAGGAAGTGTTTCAAGGGAAAGGAATGATCGTGTCAATGAGTCGTCGTATTGCGGCGGATTTGTACAATGCGATTATTGCTATAAAACCTGAATGGCATTCGGACGATTTGAAAAAAGGAAAGATAAAAGTTATTATGACTTCTGCATCTTCTGATGGTCCTGAATTGGCTAAATTCCACACGACCAAAGAGCAACGTAGAATGTTAGCCGAACGTATGAAAGATCCTAATGATGAATTAGAATTGGTTATTGTTCGTGATATGTGGCTAACAGGTTTTGATGCGCCTAGTATGCATACCCTGTATATCGATAAACCTATGAAAGGGCACAATCTGATGCAGGCGATTGCTCGTGTTAACCGTGTGTATAAAGATAAGCCAGGTGGTTTAATCGTTGATTATTTAGGAATTGCTTCCGATTTGAAAAAAGCGTTAGCATTCTATTCTGATGCGGGAGGTAAAGGAGATCCTGCTGTGGCACAAGATCAGGCGGTAGCTTATATGTTAGAAAAAATTGAAGTGATTTCTGCCATGTATCATGGTTTCCCTTATGAAGATTATTTCGATGCTGATACATCAAAAAAACTGTCGATGATATTAGCTGCCGAAGATCATATCCTAGGTTTAGAAAATGGTAAGAAAAGATATATTGATGAAGTAACTGCTTTATCAAAAGCATTTGCCATTGCTATACCACACGATCAAGCTATGGATGCTAAAGATGAAATCTCATTTTTCCAAGCCGTTAAAGCAAGGTTAGCAAAGTTTGATATTACGGGTTCAGATAAAACAGATGAAGAAATTGAAACAACCATTCGTCAAGTAATTGATCAAGCTTTAGTTTCCGATCAAGTGATTGATGTTTTCGATGCAGCAGGTATTAAAAAACCTGATATTTCTATCTTATCAGATGAATTCTTGATGGAATTGAAAGATATGCAACACAAAAATGTCGCATTAGAGGTTTTAAAGAAGTTGCTAAATGATGAAATAAAATCCAGAACTAAAACCAATTTAGTGCAAAGTAAGAAGTTACTGGAAATGTTGGAGCAATCAATTAATCGCTACCATAATAAAATTTTAACAGCTGCAGAGGTGATTGATGAATTAATTCATTTAAGTAAAGATATAGTCGAGTTAGACAGCGAACCTAAAAAGTTAGGCTTAACAGAATACGAGTATGCTTTTTATACCGCAGTTTCTAATAATGATAGTGCTAAAGAATTACTTCAGCAAGAAAAGTTACGTGAACTTGCGGTTGAATTAACCAACACAATAAAACAAAACGCAAGCATTGATTGGAATATCAAAGAGAGCGTGCGGGCAAAGCTGAAAGTAGCGGTAAAGCGATTGCTACGTAAATATGGCTATCCACCAGATATGCAGTTGTTGGCAACGGAAACCATTTTGAAGCAAGCCGAAATGTTGGCGAAAGAATTGAGTAAATAAGCAAGAGATATATTAATTTTCTAAAAGTCCGATATTTCAATCATTTTGTTTGTTTTTGTGTGAAATAATAATCATTTAAAAAATGAAAAATAAGCCTCTCACTAAGTCTCGTTTCAAACTCGGATTAGAATGTCCTAACAAACTCTTTTTTACGAGTAAAAAAGAATATGCCAATACCAAAGTAGAAGATACTTTTTTAAAAGCATTAGCACAAGGCGGTTTTCAGGTAGAAGAGCTCGCTCGACTTGGTTATCCGCAGGGTGTTTTTGTTGATGTAGATCATCATCAGTATGATGAAGCATTGCAATTTACAAAAGATCATTTGACTGAATTAGATGTCATTTTATTCGAAGCAGGATTTGGCTATGAAAATCTTTTTGTAAGAACGGATATTGTCGAAAAGAAAGGTGATAATGTTCGCTTGATAGAAGTAAAAGCAAAAAGTTTTAATTCTACTGACGAGTATACATTCTTAGGAAAAAAAGGAGGGTTAGTTGCTAGCTGGAAGCCCTATTTGTATGATTTGGCTTTTCAGAAATATGTAGCTCAAAAACAATATCCTGATTATGATTTTACTGCTTTTTTGTGTTTAGCTGATAAAACAAAGATAGCCACTATTGATGGATTGAACCAAATGTTTAGAGTTCCTATTAATGGAGATCCAAGAAAAGATATTGTTAAGAAACTGTCCTCTATTGAAGAGATCGGTGGAACTGTCTTATCAGAGGTTAATGTTGATGAAATCATCAATGATATAATTGCTGATAAATTTCAATATTTGGAAAGTTTAACTTTTGAAGAGATAGTTGATTTATTTTCGAATACCTATCGAAAGAATGAATTCCTCAATTGGCCTATAAATTATTCATCTTGTAAAAATTGTGAATTCAAAGCCAATGAAGAGCAAAAAAAACGGGGACTTTTGAGTGGATTTGAAAAATGTTTTTCTCATCAACTAGGATGGAAATCTACTGATTTTGAAAAACCTAATGCTTTTGAGGTGTGGAATTTCCAAGGAAAAGGTTTGGTTGAGGAAAACAGACTTTTGATGGAACAATTAACTCAAGACGATTTTAAAATCAAACCTGAAGCTGGAAAAATTTCTACAAGTGAGCGAAGATGGATACAAGTAGAAAAAGCGATTGCCAGCGATACTTCGATTCATATAGAGACGGAAGCTCTTAAGGAAGAGATGAACACGTGGGTTTTTCCACTACATTTTATTGATTTTGAAACCAGTGCTGTCGCTCTACCTTTTACAAAAGGAATGCTTCCATATGAACAAATAGCGTTTCAGTTTTCTGAGCATCTATACTTTGAAGATGGAAGAATAGAACATCATTCGGAATACATCAATAGCACTCCTGGTAGCTTTCCTAATTTTTATTTCGTCAGAGCCTTAAAAAAAACCTTAGAAAATGATAATGGTTCTATTTTTCGATTTGCAGATCATGAAAATACTATTTTATGTGCAATAATCTCCCAGTTGGAAAAAAGTGATGAATTTGATAAAACAGAGCTAATCGACTTTTTAAAAACAATTACACATTCTACAAAAACAAATACCAATGTTTGGAAAGGAAATCGAGATATGATTGACTTACGAAAAATAATTCTAGATTATTATTATAATCCATTAATGAAAGGGTCTAACTCCATAAAATTTGTATTACCTGCAATAATAAATAGTAGTCTTTTTTTACAGAATAAGTACAGTAAGCCCATTTTTGAAATTGATGTAAGTAGTAAAAATTTTTCTTCGGATCATATTTGGCTTCAACCTGATAAATTTGGTTTTATAAATCCGTACAAATCATTACCCTCACTTTTCCAAGATTGGACAAGTGAGGAGTTGGATAAACTGATTTCCGAAATGGATTTGATTGCGGATGGAGGAGCGGCATTAACGGCTTATGCAAAATTGCAATATATAGATATGCCCGATCGTGAAAGAAAAGAACTTTTACGAGGATTATTGAAGTATTGTGAATTAGACACCTTAGCTATGGTGATGATTTATGAGCATCTAAAGAATGATTTTTGATACTAAATATATTTTTATTAGCCTTTCAACTTCTTCAACTTCCCCTGATAACCTTGCAAATAATTTCTTTTCAATTTTTCATTAAGGAAAGAGTGGTTTATGAGCTCAATTATTTTTTCTTCATGAGAAGTAAGGTTTTGGATGATTTTAGAAATGGTTTTTTCAGGGATTCCAGCTTTTTCGCCTAAAAGTAAAAATTGATTGAGGATTTTTCCTTGTGCTAGAGATTTGGGTAAAAGTCCATCTTTTAAAGCAAAATCAGAATCGTCTATATGAATTTTAGTATTCAACAAATCATAAGCTGGACTTAGTTTGAAATCGCCTTGCTGGGTTTCTATGAAAGAGAAATTTTTCAAATGTGCATCACCATTTGAAAATAAATAATTAAATAGAATCAGTGTAAATAATTTTGGAGCTTCTACTTTCCAAGCTGGGACATATTTTTTTAAAGCGTCAAAAAGCTCGAGATAATTTCCTTCATATTTGTATTGTTCACCATCTTTTGCAGGACTTTTTTGGAGTAATGATGCGAAATCTTCTACCGCTAATTTATTTCCATCAACATCATAATCAAACCGTTTAGTCAAGTAAGCAGGACTTCCATCTTCAAAAAATACCAACGCATTTTCTGCCGTTTCAATTTTGAAAACTTGTTGAGCAATTTGCATCGTTAAATGTTCATTGGCTGGTGCAAAATCCGCATTTTTCGGAAGATCAGAAATTGGTTTTAAAATGTAGTGTCCGTGTTCACCTTCATTAGTAAGACGAAGCCTGTTTCCATCAAGTAATAAAGAATATTTTTCTTGAAATCCCGAAATAGAAATATGGGTTTGATTGGCATTGAAATTTTTTTTATCTTCTGCATTGGAAGGAGAAAGATAGGGTAGAATAGGATTGACTTTTTTACCACCAAACAGTTTTTTTATAACCGTTGGACTGTAAGTAGAAAATCCTTCTTTCAAACTTCCTGGGCAATTATTTATTTCTGGTTTCATTTTAAATTCGTTGTAGAGTTACTGCTCCAATGGTGTCGTCTTTTGAAATATGAAGCAATATTCCGAAAGCATCATCTTCATCGATTTTATACGTTCTGCAAACGATTCTTTTATTGCTTCCTTCAGGTAATAAATGATAAAAAAATGGAAATAATGTTTTCGCATTAAATTCAATTTCTTTTTTCGGCAAGGTCAAACTGATAGCAGGTTTAGAATCATCAGAAAGCCAATTTTCATTGTATTTAAAATGAAAACTTCCGTCATCTTTTTGTGTGAGTATTCCAGCTAATTGACCTTTGTATAAAACATTTGCAGTTCTCATGAGTCAGTTTTTTTGATTTGCAATTGAATTTCCAAGCCCAATGCATCACACAATTTTTGTAAAGTTTCTAAAGTTGGATTTCCCTTTCCACTTTCAAATTGTTTGAGCGTACGCAATCCAACACCCGAAATTTCAGCCAATGTTTCTTGCGTTACATCTAGTACTTTCCGACGATCTTTTATTTGTTCAATTAAATTGATTAGTGTCATATACTGCACTTTTTTACAAAATTAGTATTTTTTTTAATTCAATTCTAAAATAAGTGCCTTTAAATGCACTTTTTACATAAAGTGAATCGATTTTGTTTTAACAGGATTGAAAAGTGAATTATAATGCACTTTTTAAGTAAAGAATGTCAAAAATTGATGTTTAATTATTTTAAACGTCCGTTATTTCAATCATTTTAGTTATTTTTGTATGAAATAACAATCATTTCAAATGAAGAAGCAAATAGTTTTACCCAAATACACTGCTCTTTTAGAGCAAATGGGTGAGAACATAAAATTAGCTCGAAAGCGTAGAAAACTAACGGCAATACAGGTTGCCGAACGTGCAGGCATTGCTCGTTCTACTTTATATTTAGTAGAAAAAGGAGATAGTAGTGTGGCAATGGGTGCTTATTTTAATGTATTGCGTGTATTGGGATTGCAAAACGATTTCTTGAAATTGGCAGCTGATGATGAATTCGGCAGAAAACTTCAAGATTTAGATCTCTTATAAAATGGAAACAAATAAAACCGACATCTATGTTTATGCACACTGGCTTGGATTAGCCGAACCGGTGCTGTTGGGCATTTTGTCTGCACATCAAGCCAAAGGACGAAAGGCTTTTAGTTTTGAATATGATAGGAATTGGTTAAAATCCAACACTCAAAGATTGATTGATCCGGATATTCAATTTTATTCCGGGCAACAATTTCCAAATAATAAAGAGAATTTCGGGATTTTCCTAGACAGTATGCCTGATACTTGGGGTCGAACATTAATGAAACGACGGGAAATTCAGTTAGCCAAATCGAAAGGCCAAAATCCTAAAACGCTGTATGATATTGATTATCTATTGGGCGTTTTTGACGAAACAAGAATGGGTGCTTTTCGGTTTAAATTGGATCCTAACGAAGATTTCTTAGATAATGATTCCGAAAAATCAACTCCGCCTTGGTCAACGGTTCGGGAATTGCAACAAGCCGTTGTTCACTACGAAAATGATACGGATAACGAAGCTATAAATAAATGGCTGAAAATACTTATTGCACCAGGATCTTCCTTGGGCGGTGCAAGACCCAAAGCCAATGTTTTAGATGAAAAAAATCAACTTTGGATTGCGAAATTCCCTTCCAAAAATGATACAATTGATAAAGCCGCTTGGGAATATTTAACCTACCAATTAGCGATAAAAGCAGGAATCGAAATGGCGGAATGTAAAATTGAAAAAGTAAGTGGAAAATATCACACCTTTTTTACCAAGCGTTTTGATCGAATGGGTAAGGAAAGAATTCATTTTTCATCAGCAATGACGATGACTGGAAACAATGAAGACACAATTAAAAGTCAACCAGCAAGTTATTTGGATATCGTAGAGTTTATTCAGAATTATGGTTGTAAGGTTAATGAAAATCTACACCAGTTTTGGCGAAGAATTGTTTTTAATATTGCTGTTTCCAATACGGACGACCATCTTCGCAATCATGGATTTATTTTGACTGACGAAGGTTGGGTGTTATCTCCAGCTTATGATTTAAACCCTTCAATAGATAAAGATGGTTTGGCTTTAAATATTGATATGGATAACAATGTATTGGATTTTGAATTAGCGAAAAGCGTAGGTGTTTTTTTTAGATTAAATCAATCCGAAATGGACAACATCTTGAACGAAGTTTTCAATTCAGTAAAACAATGGAAAGAAATCGCTAGCAAAATTGGAATTTCACGATCAGAACAAGAATTAATGCAGGCTGCTTTCAGATTTAGTTAGGTATATTGAACAGATTTATACTGTTTCTCAAAACTTAATCGTATGAAAAAAACAGCTTTTTCTGTATCTTATTTGTACCATAAAATCATAACTGTTTGATTTTCATATATGGTTATTTTTGAACAGAGAAGTTGAATTTGGAATTTTAGATTTATTTTTCAAGATCAATGTGAGCAGACCAGAGGTCACAAGAATAGTTGTTAAAACAAATGACGATAATGAAATTATACTTCCTGAAACACAGCAATATTTGGTTTATATTGAAAATAAAGATGGCACAAAAATAAGATTGTATGATTCTGTAATGGTTCTTAAAAAAAATCTACACACTCAAAAACCTTTTGAAATGGTTTTGAAATCTTACGATTTTACAGATCATAGACTGTTTTTTAATGGAAATTATCAAAAGATAAAAAGCATTACCTACACAGGTTTACTAACTATTATTAATAAGGACCATCAAAAAACATTTTCTCTAGTGGATAAAGTATGGATGATTATGAACCAAATCTTTGAACAAAAGACATTTCTTATAACCCAGCTTGGTATTGTTGTGAATAAAGAAGATTTGTCATAAATACTATTTATGTTCTTAGTAATACGGTTTCCCGTAATGTCAATTTAGTTTTCAAATCTATCTTTGACAAAATTAAAAAATGAAAGCTATTTACAGTTTATTACTTTTAGTATTAATATTATCGTGTTCTAACCCAGTCCAGCGAAATACAATAAAATTTTCAAAGCTGGAGTATGGAGAAAAATGGCCATTTTCAGTTGATGAAGTTGAAGTTTATTGTTCTGGATATAAAGAAATTTACTGCAAGGCCAGCAATGGAAAGACATATGCTTTAAATGGAACTGCTAAAGGTGTTTCACATAATAATGCTGCTATCAGTAAAGTTGATGAAATATGGTTGGATGATCCCAAATGGGCTGGATTAAAAATTTCATACGGAGATTTTATCACTAAAGGTCTGGAACTTTGTGAAAATAAATAACAAGAATACTAAAGAATCAGTTTATCTTTTTTCTTGGTAATCCAATTTCATGTTCCTGTGGATAGGGATTTCGGTGAGTCATACTAACGTCTTCCCGTAGACTTCTTTCCATTTCTTTAGATTTTTCATCATCCATCGAATATCGCGGATCGGCAATCAAAGGCATTTTTGCCATTTTAGTAATGGTAATAGTAGGAAAATGATAATCTACTTCAACAGTTCCTAATAAAAGGTAGACTCCTCCTTCCTTAAAGGGAAATTGTTTTAAACTGTCGGGAAAATGTGCCGTGTCAAAATACTCACCTTCAGCATCGATCCATGTTCCGAAATACATATCGTCTTTCTTTCCAGGATGATTTCTCATCTTGATAGGAACGTGTTTCCTGGAAATTAAATATGCCAGCATTTTAACCTGTTTTTTATGATACTTCAAGAGATCTTTAACCAAAACGTGACCTCTGTATTTAGTCTTGAGTAAATCAAAGATCGAATAGGAAACTGGAAATCCTAAAATTTCAATTTCATCAAAAGCGTCTTCAAAAGGGTTTCTATCTATTGTCGGTAGCTTATAATCTTTTTGAGGTTCCTCAAATAATGATATGATCTTGCTTTTATATTGATTCTTTGAAAGTAGGAATCTTGCTTCAATTAAAAGTTCGTGTTTCTGCTTTCCGGTAAATCTGAAAGCCCCGACAAAAATTAATATCTGTAAAGTTTCAATACCAATGTTGACTCTTTTTATAAAATCTTCTAATGATCCGTAATCGCCGTTTTCTTTCCTTTCTTCCGGGATATTTACTTTGATAGAAGCTTCAAGTTTTTCAATATGCATTAGACCTAAGTACACATCTGTTCCATATAATGTTGTATGAAATTCGCTTAGGTTAATGCAGGGGTTATGAATTTTAGCACCTGACATCTTCGCCTCGTGTACATAAACTTCTGTTCGGTAAAAACCACCGCCATTATTAATAGCAGATACCATAAATTCGATAGGGTAATAGGCTTTCAGAAACAGACTCTGATAGCTCTCCACGGCATAAGAAGCAGAGTGTGCTTTACAAAAGGAGTAGCCGGCAAAAGATTCAATCTGTCGATATACTTCCTGAGAAAGCTGCTCAGGATGTCCTTTCCTTTTGCAGGATTCAAAGAAATCATCTTTTAATTTTTGTAAAGCTGAAAGTGATCGTCCTTTACCACTCATAGCTCTTCGAAGAACATCTCCATTAGCTGCAGAAACTCCACCAAAGTGCATCGCAATTTTAATGACATCTTCTTGATAAACCATAATGCCATAGGTTTCGCCTAATTCTTTTTCAAATACATCGTGGAAGTATTCAAATTGACCGGGATGATTGTGTCGGAAAATGTACTCCCGCATCATTCCACTCTGTGCAACTCCTGGACGAATAATTGATGATGCAGCAACCAATACTTTGTAATTATCACATTTTAATCTTCTCAAAAGTCCACGCATAGCTGGAGATTCAATGTAGAAACAACCAATGGTCTTTCCAATGCTCAAAAATTCATTGCACTTGACTTCATCCTTAGAGATTCTGGTATCTTCAATATCTACATTGATTCCCTTTTTTTCTTTAATTAGATTAACGGTATCTTTAATCGTTCCCAATCCTCTTTGTGAAAGAATGTCAAACTTTTCCAGACCAATATCCTCAGCTGTATGCATATCAAACTGAACAATTGGAAATTCTTTTGGAGGAAATTCTAAAACTGAATAATTTGTAATAGGTTCTTCGGAAATAAGAATCCCACAAGAATGCATACTTCTTTGATTGGGAAATCCAACTAACAACTGTTCATACTTATAAATCTCTTGAACAATTGAATTTTGATCGTGTAGTTCTCTCGGTTTTTTTGAAAGCTGATCTAGTTCATCTTTCGGCAGTCCAAAGACTTTTCCCAGTTCTCTGAATCTCGATTTTCTCTTGAACTCCACATTAGTTCCACAAAAAGCAACGTGATTTTTTCCATATTTATCAAAAATGTATTCCAAAATAGTGTCACGATTCTTCCAACTCCAATCGATGTCGAAGTCGGGAGGACTTTTACGGTTTAAGTTTAGAAAACGCTCAAAGTACAAATCTAGCTCTAGAGGACATATGTCGGAAATGCCTAAACAATAAGCTATAATACTGTTAGCGCCACTTCCTCTTCCGACGTGCATAAAACCCATACGCTTACTGTATTGAATAATATCCCAAGTAATCAAGAAGTAGCCGCAAAAATTAAGTTGATGAATAACTGTTAATTCTTTTTCAGCTCTCTCAATAGCCTGTCTGTTATTATCAGGATATCTATGAGATAAACCTTCATAAGCAAGCTGGGATAACAATTTAAAGTCATTTTCCTTGCTGTCAGTATAATATTTTTTATTCTTCGGGGTTTTAAATTCAAAATCAAAACTGCATTGACTGACGATAAATTTCGTGTTTTCAACGATTTCTGGGTAATGCTTAAACTGATCGAGAAGAGTTTTCTTACTCATAAACAACTCATCTTTTCTACAATAATCTTTTTCAGCCAGTTTTGTAAAAAGAATATTACCATCTATGGCTCGTAATATTTTATGAAGTTCGTATTCGTCATCAGTCTTAAACGTTACCGGATGAAGGATAACCATTTTATGAGTGAGGGATTTGAATTCAGAATTGATTAAAAGGTTTAACTCATCTTGTCTGATTCCGATAAACTCGTGTTCCAATAATATATCAGGTTTATTTTGTAAAGTATAAATCACAAAGCAGTTTTCTAATTGAGGATTAGATTTTGGAATTTCAATATTTTCACAATTATAATCGGTCAAAAGCCTGTTGACTTCAGCTATTCCTTTCGGGTTCTTCGCTAAGCATATATAATACTGCTCATTTTCAACTCTGACATCAACGCCTACAATAGGTTTAATGCCTTTATCTTCACACAGTTTATAAAACTGATAGATTCCCGTTACGGTATTGATATCAGTTAGCGCAAGAACTTTCAGCTTATAATCCATAGCCAGATCAACTAATTCTTCAACAGAAATAGTCCCATAACGAAGGCTATGATAGGTATGACAATTGAGGAACATAATTTTATTTATTGAGTCAAAAAACCGGAAGCCCTTCCAAGGCTTTTAGCACCAAAACGGTCTTTCATTTTATCCATGGTCTGATATAATGAGATCAGCTCTTCGGTATCTTCAAAAAGATTCATCTGATGGCTTCCGTGAACCAGTCCTGTAAACTTGACACCTACAAGACGAATTCTCATTCTTCGGGTATAAACTTTCTTGAAGAGTTCCAGAATATATTTCAGCAATGTGTGGTCTGCTGAGGTATAAGCCACCTTACATTGTTTAGTCTCTGTATCAAAGTTGGCATATCTTATTCTTACTGATACCGTTGAGGTCAGCCATTTTTCCTGTCTTAACTGGTAGCATAACTGTTCAACCATTCCGGAAAGAATACTTCTGATATTCGGAATATCGATGGTGTCTTCGGAAAAAGTTGTTTCAGTTGATATGGATTTACGCTCTGAATATTGAATCACAGGATTTAAATCAATGCCATTGGCTTTTTTCCATAACTCAGTTCCATTTTTTCCAATTAATTCCTGAAGCACATCCACTGGCATTTTAGCAAGTGTTTCAATCTTTCTTACACCTAATCTTGAAAGGAGTTCAAAGGTCACATCACCAACCATAGGAATCTTTCTGACGGATAAAGGATTTAAAAAAGGCTGTATTGCGAGCGGTTTTAATTCTAATTTACCGGCTGGCTTTGCTTCACCTGTTCCAATCTTTGAAACTGTTTTATTGGTAGACAATGCAAAACTAATAGGTAGACCTGTATTTTTCTTTACCGCTTCCGCAATTTCGGTTGTCCATTGATAGCAGCCGAAGAACTTATCCATGCCCGACAGATCAAGATAGAACTCGTCTACACTTGCTTTTTCCATAACAGGAACTTTTTCCTGAATGATTTCAGTCACCAAATGTGACATTTTGGAATAATACTCCATATCACCTTTGATAACCTGCGCTTCGGGACATAAGCGTAAAGCCATTCGCAAAGGCATCGCAGAACGAACCCCAAATTTCCTGGCTTCATAGGAACAAGATGCTACTACACCACGATCTCCGCCACCTATGATCACGGGCTGATTCTCCAATACAGAGTCTCTCAGCCGTTCACAGGAAACAAAGAATGTATCCAGATCCATATGTGCAATCGCTCGTTCCATTTGACAAAATTATCACGATTTGTAGCAAAAAATTGTATATTTGTTGCTATAATTTATAGCAATGTCAATTTTATCAGAAAACATGCGGTATTTAAGAGGTAAGCTCAATCTGTCTCAACAAAAGGTTGCCGATGATCTTTTAATTACCCGAGGCCGATATAGTAAGTATGAAGATGATGCCGCAGCGCCACCCCTTGATATTTTAGTGAAAATTTCAAGATATTATAATATCAGCATCGATTTACTTTTGACCATCAACGTCAGCAAATATTCGATTGATGAGATTATGGAGCTCCCTGACAATAGGATTGTTCTGCCTATCAGGGTTGATCAGGATGGAAACGATCAGATTGAGATTATTCCACAAAAAGCCTCTATGGGTTATCTGAACGGTTATGGAGATCCGGAATACATAGAAAGTTTGGAAACGATATCCTTACCTTTTTTAAAAGGTGGGAAGTTTAGAGCGTTTCCAGCGGACGGAGATTCTATGCCGCCTTATAAGAACGGAACTTATATTGTTGGAAAATATGTAGAAAATCTTTCTGATCTGAAAACGGACCGGACTTATATTTTCATCACCACTAATGATGGAATCAGTTACAAAAGATTCCAGTTTCATGAAGCAGACAGTATATGGGTAAAAGCTGACAATCAATTTTATGAGCCATATAAAATTCCATTATCTGAAATTAAAGAGATCTGGGAATTTGCCTGTAGTATCAATACGATAGAATATGGAGCTGATGAATTTGCAGAACGTAATATTCAAAACTTTATGACAGAGATCAAGACCGATATCAAACAGATTAAAGAAAAAATAGGAGATAAGAATTGAATTCATTTGAATAAAGCTCAAAAATAAGTTTCCTAACATTACTTCATAAAAAAAAATCTCCTAAGGGAAGCAAAAACACAAATGATGAAAAAAATCCCGTATAAACGGGCCAGATCAAATATAAATATTTTAATAGAAAATTGCAATGAGTCAGCTGAGTTTATTTGATACGGAAGAGTTTTATAAATTTCCAAAAGACCTTTTGGAATACAAGGAACATTTCCTGAGCAGCAAAGAAGCCGATGAATTGAAAGATATACTGCTGAAAACGACACCTTGGGAACAGCGAACTCAGAAGATGTATGATAAAACAGTTGTAACACCCCGCCTTACTGCTTGGTATGGAGGAAATGATAGCTCTTACGATTCAGACGGAAATGTTTCAGGAACTAATCCTTGGACTCCCGAGCTTTATACTTTAAAAGAAAGGATAGAAAAAGAATTTGGGTATCAGTTCAATGGTGTTTTATTAAACCTGTATCGTGATAATAATGATTCCGTGGCATGGCACAGAGATAAAGAAAGCCGCTATGGAAAACGACCTGTGATTGCATCAATCAGTTTAGGTCAAACCAGAAACTTTGATTTCAGAAAAAAAGACCATCATCAGAGCAAATACAGTTTGCCATTGCCTCACGGTTCGTTACTCATTATGAAAGGGGATTTACAGGAAAACTGGGAACATCGAATTGCTAAATCAACAGTAAAAATGAAAGAAAGGATTAATTTGACCTTTCGTTTAATTATTTAAATAAACTCTTACTTATCCAATTAACTTTTCCTATTTTAGAAAAAATAAGAAAGTATTAATAACCATTATTTTATGACTCAAAAAACACATCGGATTAGTTTTCATTTTTTCGATATCGGCGGCGGTGATGCTATTTTTATCAGATTTTTAGGAACAGATTCCCAATGGCATAATATACTTATTGATGGAGGATATGGTAAAGAGTACAAAAATTCTTTTGCCCCATTAATAAAAGAAATTTTGTCTTCTGGCGAACAAATTGAAAATTGGATTATCAGCCATATAGATCGCGACCATATCGGTGCCGTAAAAGGTTTTGTCGTGGACAAAAAAATTGAAAATAAACAAGACGCTGTAAAGAATTTTTTATTTAATCATTCTCCTGAGATGATAAAGGAATCTAATGGGAAAATCTCAGTCGGTGACGGGATTTTACTTAGGGATTTTTTAACTGCAAATAATCTTCTTACCACAGTGCCAATAAATACTGAAACATTACCAATTGAATGTTTTGGTTTTAAAATGACCATTCTTTCACCTACACCTGAAAAGGAAGCTGCTGCAACAGAATTGTGGAAAGAAGAAGAAAGTAATGGTAAAATTGGTAGAAAAGAAAATCAATCCGACCATAAAAAAATAATTGAAGAACTTACAGGGAATGAATTTAAACCGGATACAGATCCTGTTAATGGAAGCTCTATTGCTGTTCTTGCCGAGTTTGATAAGGTAAAAGTACTCTTATTAGCCGACAGTCATCCCTCTGATATAATTGACAGTTTAGATGCATTGGGGTATAATAAAGATCGGCCACTGCCCGTGAAGTTTATGCAATTATCACATCATGGCAGTAAAGCCAATACCTGCCCTAAATTGCTGGAAATAGTTCAGACCAATTGTTATGTGATAACTGGAAACGGTATCCATAACAGACATCCGGATAAAGAGACTATAGTTAGAATCATTACGAACGAGAGAAGAAATTCTGAAATTATCAAAATTCATTTTGCTTGTGATACTCAAGAATTGAGAAATATCTTTGAGGTCGATGACGACGCTTTTGAAAGATATACATTTGAATGTGATTATTCACAAATAGGACCTGACAGCTTAGAACTTTCGTACCTGCCCTTAACTCATAAAATATGAATGAAAATATACCACAGCTTTCTACAATCAAAATCAGATGTAACCACGAAATTGCTACAGCAGTAATTTTCTACCCGAGTCCTGATGTTGATGACGTGTATGTCTTGACTGCAAAACATTGTTTAGAAGGTAAAAAGTTCGATAAAGAATATGTAAATACGGATATTAAACTTGAAGAGATTTTTAATCAGGAAACATCAGAATTTCATTCATACAATTTGACCGAAACAGATATTGTTATT
The DNA here is from genome assembly GCF_014218915.1 of Chryseobacterium sp. C2(2020). NCBI lineage: Bacteria > Pseudomonadati > Bacteroidota > Flavobacteriia > Flavobacteriales > Weeksellaceae > Chryseobacterium > Chryseobacterium sp. C2(2020). The sequence continues at coordinate 142,574 of NZ_JACLCT010000002.1, read as the reverse complement.
GTGTCAGATGATGATGAGGATATGGCATTGTTGATTCTTTCTAAAAAGAATATTCTTCCACTTACAGGTAAACAATTTTTTTGTCAGGTAATTGATACTGATGAAATGGTGGAAGATTATCAAATTAGAGGGTATGCTAATTTTAATGATCAAGAGGCAGATCGATCTTTTCCTATGAAATTTATCGAAGATATCAAGAGCAATCGATATAAATTTACACTAAAGTCTGAAAATTCTCTCGATACATATTATCAACAGGCCTTGGAAAATGTTGAAGGATTGTCTGGAAGTGGCGCTTATTCTATCTTGTATGGAAAAACTTATTTTACAGGTATTATTCATACATACGAGGACGGTGGATTTTTTTTGGCGACCAAAGTTTTAGCATACAATAAGCTGATTCCATATCCTAAGTTCAGTCTGATCAATTCTATCAAACCGGAGACAGATAAAGATGTTCTCTTAAGTTATGAAGAAATGGAAAAAAATGAACAAACCACTAATTCTAGAACTAGAGAAAAAATCGGAGATTTTAATGTTCCTCGTGATAATATAGACCTCCTGCAATTGCTTAAAGAAAAGAATCTTGTAGTGGTTCATGGAAACCCGGGAGTTGGAAAATCGGCTTTGACAAAATCAGCTGTAAGTGATTTGAAAATGTCTGGAGATCGTAGTGTTTTAACTTTTACCGCTGAAAACCTGTATTGTGAAACAATTAGTGAAGCTTTGATAAAAGCCGGATGTAAAGTTAGTATCGAACAAATATTGGCAAGTCCTTTATCAAATAAGTATTTTTTAATTTGGATAGAAAGCTTTGAAAAACTAATAGAGTCAGGTAGCTCGGGAGCATTTAATGAACTACTTCAGATACTGGAAAAAAATAAAAATATAACTATAGTTTTAACAATAAGAGACTACTTATTACAGAAGTTTAAAATCGATTACTATTATGAGCTGCCAGAAAATATTGCTTATTTTCAAGTAGGTGAATTTAATGATGCTGAGGTTGAATTAATCGTTGAAAAAATTCCTGACTTACTGCCATTGATGGAAAATTCTAAGATTAAGCATCTTTTGAGAACTCCTTATTATCTTGATAAAGCTGTACGAATTATACCAGAACTATTAAGTGAGGAACACTTGGACGAGTTACAATTTAAAAGGTTAATGTGGAAATATATTGTTGAAGACAATCAATCACGACGAGGAACTGTTTTCTATGAGATTTGTCTTAAAAGATCTAGAGAAATGTCTCTTTTTACAACATATGAGAGCGATAACAGTGTGACTGCTGATCTTGTTAAAGATAATATTCTACAGTTGGATGATATGTCCGATACCAGTGCTTACAGTCCTTCTCACGACATATTGGAAGATTGGGCATTGATCAGATTTATAAGAAATCAAAAATCGGAGATTGCAAACTCAAAAGATTTTTTACTTTCGATAGAAAATACTCCCGCCATGAGAAGGGCATTCAGATTATGGATGGAAGAGTTTTATGAATATGAACCGGAAGCTTCCGTATATTTTATGCACGAGCTCTTAAGTGATGATACTTTGTCCCCTTCATGGAAAGATGAGCTACTGATTGTTTCACTTAGATCAAATCATTCCAAAGTACTACTGGATAGTTTAAAAGTACAGCTTCTTGAAGATGAAGCGAAATTGTTGGATCGCATAATCTATTTACTACAAACGAGTTGTAAAAAAATAGATCCTCAAAAAAGAAATTTTAATGATCTTCTGCCTATTGGCTCCGGATGGGATTATATAATTGATTTTATCAAAGCTAATATTAATGAAATTAAGCTGCAAAATTTTGAATTAAAACATTTGACTCTTATTGAATCATGGTCAAAACAGCTCCCTGAATTTAACCAAGGCATACTTCCATCTGGTGCAAAAAGCGCTGCTTTTCTGTTGGAAGATTTTATTTTTAGGTTGCAGGGTCGTTCAATTCAGAGGAGATTAGGCAGGAGATCTTCTGAATATTTAAAAAAATATATTAAAATTCTTTTTAAATTGACGGCAGCCGATCAGGAACTTATTGCTTCGATTATTCAAGCTTGCTTGATTCCTGAAACAGGTAATGAAAGATGGACTGATCCTGCTTTTCTACGAGAAATAAGAGCTTATATTACCGGAGGTGTTATTTCAGATCAAATTTGTCGCTTTTTCCCTGAAGAAGTTATTCAAATGGCTACTGAAGACTGGGCTCAAAAGGAAGAGAAATATGCACCGGGGAGTATTAATAGTATGCTTATTCGAGAGCCTAAAGTAAATGATTTTGGTTTAAATAAAGATTTAGAATATGATTATGGATTACCATCAGGTTATCAGACTTTTTTTTATTGGATGTTTTTGTATCACGGTGAAAAAGCTCTTGATTTCCTTATTCCATTTTTAAATGATGCTTTTGAAAAAAATTATGAAATTCTTCTGTCTTTAAAAAAGAGAGGGGTGGAAAGGATTGAGGTTGTTTTTGAAGATGGATCGTGTGGTGTATACTATGGGAATCCTGAGTACTGGTCTATGTACCGAGGATTTTCAATTTATGATAAGGTCTTAATATCAGTGCTGATGGCTTTGGAAAAGACTTTGTTAGAAATTGGGGATAAAAAAGATTTTTCAACAGCACGCATATTTTTAGACAGGTTGATAAGAGAGTCTAACAATATTGCCATTTTAGGAGTGGTCTGCAGCATTTTACAAGCATTTCCTAATTTAGTTGATGAAACTTCTGTCTCCTTATTAGGTGTCCCACTGTTTTTTAAGTGGGATTCTACAAGGTCTACTTCGGATATGATGAGAAGCAATGTCTATAATGACGAAGAATTCGAAAGAAAAGAACGAATTGCCGCAAATCAAAGAATTCATCGCAATAAGTATTATGTAGGTTTAGTTGGATTTGTGGCTGACTATATGTTTTATCAACGAGAGTATAATGAACTTTTATTCAAACAGGTCGACAGAATGTGGGAGAATGTCAAGGAAGATGATTGGCTTTTTAAAAAGTTTTTGTTTGATATGGATGCTAGAAAGTATGAATTTAAACATTTTAATCAAAAGGGATATGAAAATTATGTTCAGGTAGTTCCCGGATATGATGATACAATTAGAAATGTTGTAGAAAGTGGGAATGATTATACAGTTCCGACAGCTAATACGACTTGGGCAAGAAAAGTTTTCGAATACGAAGAAGTTGATGATCATAACTATGAAACTTGGAAAATAGGATATGAATTTATTTTGCAACTAGATGGTAGACGAGAAATTATGGTTTCTCCAGGTACTATGGCGTCTATTGCTCTTCGTGACTTTTCAAATCAACTTCAACCTGATGAAATTGCATGGTGTTGTGAAACTATTATCAATTTAGAAGCAAAAAAATTAGCGAAAACAGATCCATACGCTATTAATTTTGATTTATTGGATAATATACCTTCTCTTAAAGGATTATGCTATATTTTTAAAGTTGATATTGAGCAAGATTTAAAATTGAAGGTTAAAGAATTAATTTTCCGTTTACTTTTAAAGGGTCTTGACGCTAGGGAACGAATCGCTTTGCAGCACGCTATTTTACAGGAATTAGTATTATTTGAACCTGATTTTGTTTTAAACTGTTGGTATGGATTAGCAGAAGCCATCGTAATTCTAAAGGCACAAAATAAAGAAAGCGAGAGAAAGCGAATGTTATATCATCAAGGGAAATTAAGTGCTCGTGATTTTAATAAGTCGGAAGAAGACAATTGGTCGGAAGTACTAATTAATTCTGTTATCAAAGGAAGTATAAACATACCTGATGAAATTATCGTTTCATTAGACTTACATACTCAGTGGTACTTGGATGACATGCTTCGTATCATCCCATGGAATACGGCTCTTCCTGCTCACCACAAATTTATTCAGGATGTTCTGACACTACACACTGTTTTTTTAAATGATCCCAAATCAAGCATGCTGGATTTTTATGAAAGTAGACATGCATTTACTTTTTATTATCCACGATATCTGCTGAATCAGCCTACAGAATTATCATTACCTCTCTTAAAAAAAATACTTGATTCAAGTATAGAAACACCTGAAAAAAGTATCCCTGATGATTATTTAAAATTTATATATAAGTTAGTTGAAGAGTTTATTAGAGCAGCGATAGGTAGAATTCAACTCGAAAATTTCTGGATATTTTGGGAATTTTTGAAAGATTGGATGATCAATAACAGCAATGCGAGATTTCTACCAATTTTTCTTTTTGACATTGACTGGGTGGAGAGCTCTGAAAAATGGTCAGTATTGGATGGTAAAAGCTTATATTTCAAAGATTTTATAATTACTTTAGGATTTAACAGAATTAATTCATCGATAAAATTTTTAAGTGGCATTGCATTTTATAATTTTATGCCTAACTCAATATCATGGATTGTTCCCATGCTCCAAAGCCAAAATGCTGAACTGGTCGAGAACGATATTTTAGAAAAATTCGTTGAAAAAGCTTTTTATAAATATGGTGGTAAAATAAAAAGAGATAAAAATACTTTAGCTGACTTTCTATTTATTTTAGATTTTCTAGTCAAAAGAAGTTCTCCTAAAGCCTATATGTTACGAGAAGAATTACTTCAATTTAAATAATTAACATTTTGTCGTGAGATATTTTTGGGAAATATATTAATAAAATTGGAAAATAAATGAATACAGAAGATTTTATAAGATTGATTGAGGGTCAAACGGAAAGCCCTTCACTAGATTTTAAAGCAAACAGTCCTTGGGATTATAAGAAGCTAACAAAAGATATCTTGGCAATGTCAAATCTACCAGATGGAGGTCACATTGTAATTGGAATTGAGGAAAAGGATAATGAATTTATTAATGTAGGAGTTGACCAGAAAAATATTATCACTTACAAATATGATGAAATGCGAGATCAGGTTTCAAAATATGCAGAACCAATGGTAGATTTCAATGTCTATTTTCCGGAAGATAGAAACGAATTAAAATATGTGGTAATCAAGATCTTCTCTTTCAAAGAAATTCCAACTCTTTGTAAAAAAACTCTGGACGGAGAAATGAGAGCAAGTACTTTGTATTATAGAAATACAAATAAGAGACCTGAAAGCGCAGCCATATCAAATGTCAGCGATTTGCGAGATCTCATTGAGTTGGCAGCCGTTAGATTAATGCAACGCAGAAAAAGTTTTGGCTATACCATTCCCAATATTGACGCAGAAATATTTGACGCAGAAATAAAAGCTTTTCAGCAGACATCATCATATGAATTAATAAAATCGAAAGGCAATTGCGAAGTTTATATAACTCCTCTTCAAAAAGGTAATTTACATAGTCTTAAAAGATGTCTTGAAGTTGTCGAAAAAGCACAGGTAAAGGCGTCATGGTCATTGCCATTTATACCAAGAACGTTACACGAGGGTAGTTTAGTTACTGCTGAAAATTCTTACGAGGCTTTTTCCGATTTAGGAGCTCGAAAAGAACTGTGGAGAATGTATTTGTCAGAGAGTTTTTGCATGATTAACAGCTTTGTAGAAGACTGGCTAGAAGGTGATCATTTGAGAGGGGCTTGGGCATCAAAATTTCCTTCTGGTCAATACTTGTTTTATTATACAAGTATTATACATTATCTTACTCAACTATATGTTTTTATTGAACACTTAACAATAGAAGGATTATATAAAGAAGGTTTGAGTATTTCTATTATATTTAATGAGTTAAAAGATAGAAGATTACATTTGGACAGCGAGAATCACATGCCGCTTATGAAGATAAGAACGACAAAAACAGATAAAATCACTATTAATGAGGAATATTCACGATTAGAAATTCTGGAGGGAGGTATAAATATTTCAAGTTCTATAATTTTAAAAGTTTTAGATTACTTTAGTTTTTACCCTTCAAAAGAGTCAGTTTTACAGATTCAGAAACAGTTCTTAGAAAAAGGTTACTAAAGAAAATTACGTAAATTCAGTTCAATTTTAGAACCTATTTTAAGATGATTTTTTGAATATTTAATATGTACATCTATATTAAAGAAGTATTATAATTTGGAAAGACCAATATTGATATAAGAATTTAATATATTATTCATCTAAAAATCAAGTGTAAATTAATATATAATTTTGTTTTGAAAAAAATGAAAATTAGTTTACTGAAAAATTGAGTTAAAATTAAATTATGGTGGCAATATTATTTAAATGTACATATCTAATTTTATCTAAAAGCATCAGTTTTTTTCTATAATTATAAATGACTTAGATGTATTGTAGGTATTTTATTTTTTTGATTCGGCATAATCAAATGTATAATTTCCTTAAAATTTTAGGATAAAATATTTTTTTGGTAATTATATTTTATACATTTGCATTATGAAATTTGTAAGACTACTTTTCATCATCTATTTTGTGGCGTTATCCATAATGCCATGTCTAGATAGTGCAAATGCTCAGTCTTTTAAGCAAGATTTCAATTATTCTTTAAGTTCAAAGACACAAGAAGATTCACATTCGAAGGCAGATTCTTGTTCTCCATTTTGTTCTTGCAACTGTTGCAGAACCACGGTGGCATCTTATAAAATCGAACCAATTCTAGTTTTTTCAAGAATCGCTACTGCGTTTTTTTCTAAGAAAATCCATTTTCAGAAAAACGACTTCGCTTATTTGGTGTACGACCAAATCTGGCAACCGCCTAAAATATAATTTTTATTGATATGATGGAAGGATTCCCTTTCATCTAAATTGTCTTGGAAACTTTGCAATATCATTGCACTGTAATCCTATTCATCTTTGCATCATCTTTTAAATTCAGTTTTATACTGATTTTAACTTTGGGCAATCCAATAAAAATTAAATTCAATGTTAGATAAAATCATAAGATTTAGTATCAAGAACAAGATTGTCATTGGTATCATGACCTTGTTATTGATTATTTGGGGAGTTTGGAGCGCAACCAAACTGCCAATTGATGCTACACCGGATATTACCAATAATCAGGTGCAGATCATCACAGTATGTCCCACACTTGCTGGACAGGAAGTAGAACAACTTGTTACCTTCCCAATTGAACAAAGTATCGCAAATGTACCAGATATTGAGGAAACTAGGAGTATTTCTAGATTCGGTCTATCAGTGATTACAGTTGTTTTTAAAGAAGAGGTAGATATTTATTTTGCTCGCCAACTGGTTACTGAAAAATTAAAACAAGCAGAAGAAGAAATTCCCCAAGGTGTTGGAACTCCTGAACTTGCCCCTGTTAGTACTGGACTTGGAGAAGTTTATCAATATATCCTGCATCCCAAAAAAGGCAGTGAGAAAAAGTATGATGCTAAAGAACTGCGAACAATGCAGGACTGGATTGTGCGAAGACAGCTTAATGGAACACCTGGAGTTGCAGAGATCAACAGTTTTGGCGGTCAGTTAAAACAATACGAGGTCGCTGTAAATCCAGACAGATTAAGAGCGATGGGCGTAAGTATATCTGATATTTTTACCGCTCTCGAAAAAAATAATCAGAATACAGGAGGTGCTTATATTGATAAAAAGCCAAATGCATATTTTATCCGTGGAATCGGTTTGGTAACATCTTTAGAAGACGCAGGGAACATTGTAGTTAAAAATAATACGGGCAGTGTTCCAATCTTCATAAAAGATGTTGCTGAAGTGCGTCTGGGAAGTGCTGTGAGATATGGTGCAATGACTTTTAATGGTCAGGTCGATGCTGTGGGAGGTGTTGTTATGATGCTAAAGGGAGCCAACAGTAATGAAGTGGTGAACAGAATTAAAGAAAAGATACCAGTTATACAAAAATCTCTTCCTGCAGACGTTGTAATTGAACCTTATTTAGATAGAACCGACCTGGTTGGAAGAGCAATCGACACAGTAGAAAAAAACCTAATTGAAGGTGCACTCATTGTCATCTTCGTACTTGTTATCTTCTTGGGTAATTTAAGAGCAGGTTTAATTGTAGCATCAGCTATTCCATTATCATTACTGTTTGCATTAGGAATGATGAATGTGTTTGGTGTGAGTGCTAACCTGATGAGTTTAGGAGCGATTGATTTCGGGCTTATTGTTGATGGGGCAGTTATTATTGTGGAAGCTACCTTACATCATTTAGGCTTGAATAAATCAAAAAAAATGCTTACCCAAGCAGAAATGGATGAAGAAGTTTTTCTTTCTGCATCCAAAATCAGAAGTAGTGCAGCATTTGGAGAAATCATTATTCTAATTGTATACATTCCGATTTTAACATTGGTGGGAGTAGAAGGTAAAATGTTTACGCCTATGGCTAAAACTGTGGGATTTGCTATTTTGGGCGCTCTGATTTTATCATTGACTTATATTCCGATGATGAGTGCTTTATTCTTATCAAAAAAGATGAGCCACAAAGAAAATTTCTCTGATAAAATGATGAACAGAATTCAGAAAGTTTATCAGCCTTTATTGGAAAAAGCATTAAAAATAAAATATTGGCTGGTTGGAGGAACCGTAGCTCTCTTTGCTGTAGCAATATTTGTTTTTGGGAGAATGGGTGGTGAATTTATACCTCAGTTGCAGGAAGGCGATTTTGCATTCCACTGTATCCTTCCACAAGGAAGTTCCTTAAATCAAAGTATTGAAACTTCAATGCAGGCTTCAAGAATTATAAAACAGTTTGATGAGGTAAAAATGGTTGTTGGTAAAACTGGCGCTGCTGAAGTACCTACCGACCCAATGCCACCGGAAGCTACTGATATGATGGTTATCTTGAAACCTCAGAAAGAATGGAAAACAAAGAAAACGTATGACGAACTCGCTGATGAAATCTCAGAGAAATTAGAAGTGATTCCTGGAGTTTTCTTTGAAAAGAACCAACCTATCCAAATGCGTTTCAATGAGTTAATGACAGGTATTAGACAAGATGTTGCAGTTAAAATTTTTGGTGAAAACTTAGATTCTCTGGCAATTTATGCTGATAAGACTGCTAAGGTAATACAGTCTGTTAAAGGTTCTACATCTCCCCAAATTGAGCGTGTAAGCGGACTCCCTCAGATTAACGTAGAGTATGACAGAACCAGAATGGCCAATTACGGATTAAACATTGAAGACGTTAATAATGCAGTAAGTACAGCTTTTGCAGGTAAATCAGCAGGTCAGGTTTTTGAAAATGAAAGGAGGTTCGATCTGGTTGTAAGATTAGACAGTTTACACAGAACAAATATTGACGATGTTAGTAATCTAATGATTTCTACTGCCTCTGGAACGCAAATTCCACTCGCCCAGGTTGCTAATATTAGTTACAAATTAGGGCCTGCCCAAATCAGCCGCGAAGCGGGAAAAAGAAGGATTGTAATAGGTTTCAATGTGAAAGACCGTGATGTTGAAAGTGTAGTTAAGGACATACAATCAAAGCTCGATAAAGAAGTAAAACTTCCTGCAGGATATTATTTTACCTATGGAGGTCAATTTGAGAATCTTCAGGCAGCAAGTAAGAGATTAATGATTGCAGTTCCAGTATCGCTATTCTTAATCTTTATGCTGCTTTATTTTACATTTAATTCATTTAAGCAAGCCACTTTAATTTTTACGGCTATTCCTATGAGTGCGATTGGTGGTGTATTCGCATTATTATTGAGAGATATGCCATTCAGTATCAGTGCCGGAATTGGCTTTATTGCTTTATTTGGTGTTGCCGTTTTGAATGGAATTGTATTGATTGGAACATTTAATCAATTGGAAAAGGAAGGCGAGACCAATATTCTGAAAAGAGTAATGGAAGGTACAAAAACAAGATTAAGACCTGTTTTAATGACTGCAACAGTAGCTTCATTAGGATTTTTACCGATGGCTATTTCTACAGGTGCAGGAGCTGAAGTGCAAAAACCTTTGGCGACAGTTGTTATCGGAGGTTTGGTTACGGCGACTTTCTTAACATTATTTGTCTTACCAATGTTGTATATTATTTTTAATACCAAGATTAATTTAAAAAAGATCAATAACAAATCGGTAACCGCCATTGTGGTTTTAGGATTTTTATTTTTAGGACAGACTTTTAGTGCACAACAGGGAAGAACCATAACAGTCGAAGAAGCTACACGTACTGCTATTGAGAATAATCAATCAATCCGATCGAGAGATCTGGATATTAAAGCTACACAGGCATTGATTCCAACGTCCAAAGAGCTCCCGAAAATGAATGTGGATGCTCAATTGGGGCAGTATAACTCTAAGAAATTTGACCAATCATTTTCGATCTCCCAAACGATTCCATTTCCAACTTTGTTCAAAGCAAGAAAAGAGTTGATTGCGGAACAGATTAAAGGAAAGCAAATCAACAGGGAAGTTTCTATGAATGAATTAGCGAAACAGGTTCGAACGTATTATTATCAAATTGAGTATTTACAATTTAATAAATCCAAGCTTAGCAATCTGGATAGTTTATACAATGACTTTATCAGAGTTGCAACGGTTAGGTTTAAAGCCGGAGATATTAAAAAAATTGAAATCAATACAGCTGAAACACAGAGAGGGGAAATCAACTTATTGCTTAAACAGAATGAGGTTTATCTTACCAATGCCTATAAAAATTTAAAAACATTGCTAAATATTGAAGAGGATATTTCAGTTCCATTTGATCAGAACTATCATCCGCTACAAGCACAATATGTTTTAGACAGCAGTGCCATTGCACAGCATCCTACCGTAAAAGCTTTTTATCAGGAAATGCAGATTGCGGAAAAAAATAAGAAAGTTGAAAAATCTTTGGGACTTCCTGACTTTACCATCGGATATACTAATCAGTCATTGATAGGATTTCAAACCATCAACGGGATGGATCAGTATTTCAATGGAGGAAACAGGTTTCATTCGGCAACAATTGGTGTTTCTATTCCTTTGACATTTGGAGCTACGAAAGCAAGAATCCAGTCTTATGAATATCAGAGACAAATGGCAGAATCAAATGCAAAATTCCAGCAAAAGCAGCTTGAAGCGCAATTGCAAAATGCATTTAATCAATATCAGCAAAATGTTAATCAGTATGACTACTACGTTAATCAAGCGATTCCAAATGCTGAGAAAATTGCCAAAGCAGGACAATTAGGTTATAAAACAGGAGAAATTTCTTATGTAGAATATCTTTTTGCACTGCAGACTTCCACCAATATTCAGCTTAAATACCTGGAATCTATTCAACAGGTCAACGAATCTGTAGTTATCATTAATTCAATCATCAATAAATAGACAAATGAAAATCAAATATAGCATTGTATCTCTAGCCTTAATTTCTATTCTAGCGGTCAGCTGTGGAAAAAAAGATGCTCCGGCAGAAGGAGAAGAGAAACCAAAAACAGAACAGGCAGAAGAAAGTCACGAAGAAGCTCCGCAAACTATTGCGGAACTGACTGAAGAACAGATGAAATCTGTAGGAATCAGTCTTGGAACTTTAGAAATGAAAGATTTAGCCTCAACTATTAAGGCAAATGGTGTTCTTCGTGTACCCAATAACAGAAAGGCAACGGTCACTTCACTGTATGGAGGTGTCATTAAGACATTAACCGTTCAGATAGGAGATTATGTAAGACAGGGACAGGTTATTGCTACAATCAGTAACCCTGAATACATTCAGTTACAGGAACAATATCTGACTATTAACAGCAGAATAACTTATGCAGAGCAGGAATTCAGAAGGCAAAAGGAGCTTTTTGACAATGATGCCGGAGCAAAAAAGAATCTGCAAAGTTCTGATGCGGAGCTAAAAAGTTTAAGAACCCAGAGATCATCGTTACAAAGACAATTACAGCTAATGGGAATCAGTCCTGGGAAAGTAAGCAATGGAAACCTAAGATCAGGCTTGGTCATTACATCGCCAATCAGCGGAACAGTTAGTACGATTAATGCACAGATAGGAAGTTATGTTGATGTATCGTCACCGGTTTTGGAGATCATCGATAACAGCTCAATTCATTTGGATTTACAAGTCTTTGAAAGAGATCTTCCCAAAATGAAAGTTGGTCAGATTGTGCAGTTTAAGCTCACCAACAATCCGGAAGAAACCTTTAATGCAAAAGTGTACAGCATCGGATCATCTTTTGAAAATGAAAGTAAAACGATTTCAGTTCATGCAATGGTTACCGGGAACAAAGCTGGCTTGATTGACGGAATGAATATTACAGGAAATGTAAGCCTTGGAAATTCACAAACTCCCGCCGTTCCAAATGAAGCTATTGTAGAAGCCGATGGTAAATTCTATGTATTTGTACAAACTTCTAAAAAAGTGGAAGAGCACGCTGAAGAAAAAGGAGATGACGATCATGGTCACGGGCATGATGAAGGAGAGGCGGAACACGGTCACAAAAATGAAACCGAAGCAGGAAACCATGCAAAGGAGCAGGCTAAGAAAATGAATTTTGAAAAAATTGAAGTGGTAAAAGGGACTTCAGATATGGGTTACACAGCGATTACGCCTGTGAGTGCAATTGCACCTGATGCAAAAATTGTGGTAAAAGGCGCATTCTTCGTGAATGCTAAGCTTTCTAATGCAGGAGACCACGGACATTAATTAATCAATAATCAAGTGAAATCCTATCTTGATTTCACTTGATTTTAAAAATATTAGTTATGCCTTTAAAACAAGAATTAGAAACCCAGGGAAATTGGCTGTTCAGATACAGAAGTTTTTTGCCGATTATCGTTCTGGCGCTTGGCTTAGGAGTTTTTATCCAAAATGTTTTGCTGAAAAACGATAATGATTGTTCACTTTTCTTTGAGATGCTTTGTTTAGCTGTAAGCATTTTAGGTTTGATTATAAGAGTGTATACTGTTGGTTTTACTCCGCATAATACTTCAGGAAGAAATACAAAAGCAGGGCAGGTTGCAGATGAATTAAACACTACAGGTATTTACAGTACAACCAGAAATCCATTGTACTTAGGTAATTTTTTTATGTGGCTTGGGCTTGCGATGTTTACTGAAAATCTGTGGTTTGTAATTTCATTTGTGTTTTTTTATTGGGTCTATTATGAAAGGATTGTTTTTGCTGAAGAGCAATTTTTAGAAAGAAAATTTGGAGAGCAATATACTAAGTGGGCTGATAAAGTACCGGTTTTTATACCGAATTTATACCTTTTCAGAAATACTCATCTTAGCTTCAGTTTAAAAAAAGTTCTATTAAAAGAAAAAAACGGACTTTTTGCCATGTTTCTGATTTTTACTGTTTTTGAAATTACCGGAGAAATTATCCTAAGACATACGCATTATAATATGATTTTTATTGTAGGCTGTATTCTTACTATGATTCTATACATTATTTTAAAAGTAATAAAAAAACGTAAAACAATGTTGCAAAATAAATTTAGTCAATAATTAAAAAATCCTCAATTATGCTTTTAAACAAAAGAATTTCGGTTTGGTATTTTGTTAAACAGATTAAATTTCAGATCGTTTTGATTGTCAGCTTTGCTTTTCTAATAGGCTTTTTAGACGACATTGATTTTTTGAAAAAAATTACCATACCATTGAGTATTCCTGCACTTTTAGGAACTGCTGTCTCTTTACTTTTAGCATTCAGGACTGCACAATCTTATGAAAGATGGTGGGAAGCAAGAACCGTTTGGGGCGCTATTGTGAATGATTCAAGATCATTTATGAGATTAATAAAACAATTTTTCCCTAACTCAGAAAACGATACATCTGAGTTTGCAGAACGACATATCATCTGGCTGAATGCTTTAGGAGAAAGTTTAAGAAAAGTACCTTTTTCAATAAGAGTAAGAGAATACTTAGAATCGCAAAACATCAATGCTTTAAATATTCCCAATGCCCTTTTAGATAAACATTCTGATCACCTTAGGAAATTGGCAGAACAGGAGAATTTATCTGAATACAAATTGGTACAGATGAACGATATGGTCATCAGGTTTTGTGACAGTATGGGAAAATGTGAGCGTTTAAAAAATACTGTTTTCCCTCGTGCCTACAGCATTTTGCTGCATACATTGATTTACGTTTTTGCATTTCTTCTGCCATTTGGACTGGAAGACTCACAACTTGGTGTTGAGATTGCCACGACAATTATTGTACCTGTGATTTTTATAGCTATTGAGAAAACAGCAATCATAATGCAGGACCCCTTTGAAAATACACCGGTAGATACTCCAATGACATCATTAGCAAAAACAATTGAAATCAATCTTTTGCAAATGATCGGAGAGAAGAATGTACCAGTTAAAGAAGTGAGTACAAGCTATTATGAAATGTAGGCTTAATCTAATACAAATCTTAGTGTTATGAACGATCAGAATAAAAATATTTCGGCTTCTGCAAAACATAAAAGAAATCTTTTAATTGTCTTATGTTTAAGTGGCACTTATATGATTGCCGAAGTTATTGGCGGTTTAGCTACTAAAAGTCTTGCGCTACTTGCCGATGCAGCTCATATGCTTACTGATGTGGTCGGATTATTCCTTGCTTTTATAGCAATCAAAATTGGTGAAAGAAAAGCCGATGCACAGAAAACATTCGGCTATTACCGAACAGAAATTCTGGCGGCAGTAATCAATGCGGTAGTTCTGTTGGGAATTTCTGTATATGTATTGTTTGAAGCATGGCAAAGGTTCAAAAATCCCCCTGAAGTACAGAGCACAGCTATGATGATCGTTGCCGGAATAGGCTTGCTGGTGAATATTATCGGAATCATGATTATTAGAAAAGATTCAGGTGAAAGCCTAAATATGAAGGGTGCCTACTTTGAGGTTCTTTCTGACGCGCTTACCTCAGTAGGAGTAATGATTGCCGGAGTTATTATGTTGACGACAGGATGGTATTATGCTGATCCCCTTATTTCCGCTGTGATAGGGTTATTAATATTTCCGAGAACCTGGAAGCTCTTGAAAGAAGCTGTGAATGTTTTATTAGAAGGAACTCCAAAAGATGTCAATATAGAAGAGCTTAGAAATTCTTTGGAATCTGTAAAAGGAGTTATTAAACTTCATGATCTCCACGTTTGGTCATTGACTTCCGGCGTTAATGCGATGAGTTCCCACGTAGTAGCCGACCATCAGGAAGATCTCAATAAACTTTTGAAAAATTTGTCAGATAAAGCCACCTCTGAATTTAAAATTAGCCATACTACATTCCAAATTGAAACTGAAGGGCACCAAGAGGGGGAGGTTCATCTATAATAGCAGTTGTGCCATCTTGCATTAATAGATGAAATAAGTAAATGGGAAAATTTCTAAAACATCAAATAGACTATGAATTATAAAAATCTGGGTCTATTCAAGATGAATTACATACTTACGTATTTTTTTACGCAATTAATCATTTCAAATATTTAGATATATGAAATTAAAACAAAACTATTGGGGCAATTACACATTACTGGTTTATTCTTTTTTATTTTATCTGGTATCGTCTTTACTTCTCCGATTTGGATTTTTAGCAGTCAGTTTTCAAAAGGCTGATTTATCTCTGTTACCTATAATGAAAATTTTTCTTCTGGGATTTTTGTTTGACTTTGGAGTTGGATTATTCTTTCTGCTACCATACAGTTTTTATCTATTGATTTTTCCTCAGAAATACATAAGGTCTTTATTCAATAAAATTATTACCTACAGCACTTTTATTATTTTTCTTCTTATACATTTATTTTCATTTTTTGCCGAGGTTACATTTTGGCAGGAGTTTGAGAGCCGATTTAATTTTATTGCTGTAGATTATTTGGTATATACTTACGAAGTTATTAATAACATAAATGAGTCTTACCCTTTACCCGTTTTGATATCATCGATACTTCTGCTTATGACCTTAATATTTATTTTGTTTTACAAAAGCAAAATATTCTTTTTTTCATTTAACGGACAACATAAATTTTCGGTTAGACTAATTGTTTTTTTAGGATTTTTCTGCCTTACCATAATATACTCTTTGTTTATCAGTAATAGTTTAGCAGATAAAAGTGTCAATCGTTATCAAAATGAAATTTCTAAGGCAGGAATTTATTCGTTTTTCTCCGCCTATAAAAACAATGAAATCAATTACGATCATTTTTACAAACTAATTGATAACGAAAGCGCTTTTAAAATAGTTAGAACTGATTTGAACGATAATCAAAGATTTTTCTCAAATAACCTTTCTATAGAACGAAAAATATCCAGCAAACAAAATCTTATAAAGCCAAATGTTATAATGATAACAATGGAAAGTTTCAGCGCGGACTTTATGGGTACTTTCGGGAATAAACAAGGGCTTACTCCAAATTTAGATTCTTTAGCCGGCGGTGGCATTTTATTCTCACAAATGTATGCTACAGGAACCAGAACAGTGCGTGGAATGGAGGCTTTGTCGTTAGCTGTCCCACCAACGCCAGGCAACAGTATTGTCAGAAGAGAAGATAATGATCATCTTACAACTATAGGCTCAATTTTTAGTGCACAAGGTTACGATAACACATTTATTTATGGAGGAGATGGATATTTTGATAATATGAATAAATATTTTGGAAATAACGGATATGATATTATAGATAAGAAGAGAAATCCTTTGGCAAAAGAAAACTATCAGGCATTGAGGACGCCGATCAACCAGAAAGAAATTACGTTTGAAAATGCATGGGGGATTTGTGACGAAGATTTATACAATCAAGTGATTAAACAGGCAGACCAGAAATATAAACAAGGAAAATCTTTTTATGATTTTGTGATGACCACTTCCAATCACCGTCCGTTTACATATCCTGATGGCAAAATTGATATACCATCCGGTTCGGGTAGGGAAGGTGCAATAAAATATACAGATTATGCTATCGGACAATTCTTTAAAAAAGCTAGAAGTAAGCCGTGGTTTAAAAATACAGTATTTGTGATTGTAGCTGATCACTGCGCAAGTAGCGCAGGTAAAAATGAAATTGATATTTCCAAATATCATATCCCAGCAATGATTATAAATCTTCCGAACCAAAACTCTTTAAAAATTGAAAAAATGTGTTCACAAATTGATCTTTATCCAACTTTATTTGATTTAATGGGATGGAACTACAGAAGTAACCTTTATGGTAAGAATGTTTTGAGCGACAATTATATTCCTAGAATTTTTGTAAGTACCTATCAAAAGTTGGGATATATGGAAAACGATAAACTTGTGATATTGAGCCCTCAGCAGAAAGTGGAAGCTTATTTATATAATAAAACGCAAAATCAACAGATACCAAAGATTTTTTCTGATCAGTATATTAACAAGGCTGTCGCAAATTATCAAACTGCATATTATCTCTATAAAAATCAAGGTTTGAAACAAAAATAATCAAGTAATGTTAGATACAACATGGATATAAAATTTGAACTTATTCTTTCAGGCAAATTGCTGCTATCTATATTATTCGGCAGCATTATAGGTTATGAAAGAGAAGCAGCTCATAAAGATGCCGGTATACGAACGTTTGCTATTCTTTGCTTGGCATCTTGTCTTTTTGTTGCGGTTGCCTCTCATCTTACAGATGATAAATCAGCGATAGCCAGAATGCTTGCAGCAATTCCGGCAGGACTTGGATTTATAAGTGCTGGATTAGCATTAAAAGATAAATCAAGCAATATGCAGGGATTAACAACATCTACAGCACTATGGGCAGCGTCAGCTATTGGAGCGGCTCTTGCCTTAAATATGTTTTTATTGTCATTTTTAGCAACTGTTCTCACCCTTTTTGTATTAAGCCTGAATAAATTCAAATGGTATAAAAACTGGATTGCAAAGAAGGAGCAAAGTAAAAATTTAAAATAAAAAATTAAAAATCACTTAAAATATACTTCTATGAAACATCAACACACTTACGATGAGCAAGGTAACCAGCTTTGCTGTACGCCTCAGGAAGGCAAGATTTATAAGGATGCAGGAGCCAAAAAACTCATTGTTGAGGATAATGGCTGTTGTTCAACAAATGTAAAGAAAGAAGTACAGCATCATTCCGATGACGATGGACATAACCACGATCATGACAATAGTGATAAGAGTACCTTTCAGATGTTCCTTCCCGCAATAGTTTCATTGTTATTGCTTCTGTTGGGAATTGCGTTAGATAATTATTTTAAACCAGACTGGTTTAAAGATTGGATTCGTATTGTTTGGTATGCAGCAGCTTATGCCCCTGTCGGGCTTCCTGTTTTAAAAGAAGCTTTTGAAAGCATTAAGGATGGTGATGTTTTCTCTGAATTCTTTTTGATGAGTATCGCAACTATAGGAGCTTTTATAATTGGTGAATATCCTGAAGGTGTAGCTGTTATGTTATTTTATGCTGTAGGGGAAGTTTTTCAAACACTAGCAGTAACAAGAGCAAAAAGTAATATTAAAGCTCTTCTTGATCAAAGACCGGATGAGGTGACAATTATTGAAAATAACGAAACAAAAACTATTAAAGCTTCCAATGCAGAGATAGGGCAAACCATACAGTTAAAACCTGGAGAAAAACTTGCTTTGGATGGAGAGCTTATTTCAGATTCAGCATCTTTTAATACGGCAGCACTAACCGGCGAAAGTAAACCTGATACAAAAAATAAAGGAGAGACTGTTCTTGCAGGGATGATTAATATGAATAGTGTTGCTTTGGTAAAAATCAATACAGCTTATGAGGACAGTAAACTCAGTAAGATTTTAGAATTGGTTCAAAATGCGACTGCGCAGAAGGCACCTACGGAGCTGTTTATAAGAAGATTTGCAAGAGTTTATACTCCGATTGTTGTTGTGTTAGCAGTACTGATATGTCTTATTCCATATTTTTTTGTCGATAATTATATTTTTAGAGATTGGTTATACAGAGCTTTGATCTTTCTGGTAATTTCTTGTCCTTGTGCTTTAGTCATTTCAATTCCTTTAGGGTATTTTGGAGGTATTGGTGCAGCAAGTCGAAACGGAATTTTATTTAAAGGCAGTAATTTTCTAGATAAGATTGCCGAAATAAAAAATGTTGTGATGGATAAAACCGGTACTATGACGGAAGGAGTATTTAAAGTTCAGGAAGTCGATATTAAATCAGAATTTGATAAAAATGAAATCCTTAAGATGGTTAATGTTGTAGAGAGCAAGAGTACCCATCCTGTGGCAACTGCTATCCACGAATATGTTGGCGATTTGGATACATCAATTAATGTTGAGAATTCTGAGGAAATTGCAGGTCATGGTCTTAAAGCTGTAATCAACGGTAAGGATATACTCGTAGGGAATTTCAAGCTTATGGATAAGTTCAATATTCAATATGATGTTGATCCTTCAAAAATTGTTTACACCGTTATTGCAATTGCTTATGATAAAAAATTTGCAGGCTACATAACTATCGCTGATAGTATTAAAGACGATGCTAAAAAAACTTTAGAACTGTTACATAATTTAAATGTAAAGGCAACAATGCTTAGTGGTGACAAAACAAGCGTTGTAAAATATGTCGCAGAACAAATAGGAATTGACAACGCTTTCGGTGACCTTCTTCCTGAGGATAAAGTGAACAAGGTGAAAGAAATAAAATCCAAAAATGAGAGCGTTGCATTTGTTGGTGACGGTGTTAATGATGCCCCAGTGGTTGCTTTAAGTGAT
This sequence comes from Chryseobacterium sp. C2(2020), assembly GCF_014218915.1. Taxonomy (NCBI): domain Bacteria; kingdom Pseudomonadati; phylum Bacteroidota; class Flavobacteriia; order Flavobacteriales; family Weeksellaceae; genus Chryseobacterium; species Chryseobacterium sp. C2(2020). The sequence goes on along the minus strand of NZ_JACLCT010000002.1, from coordinate 123,012 downwards.
GTCGGTATTGCCATGGGCGGCTTAGGGAGTGATGCGACCATTGAGACTGCTGATGTCGTGATTCAAGATGATAAACCTTCAAAAATACCAATGGCTATTAACATTGGCAAAAAAACTAAAAGAATTGTCTGGCAGAACATCATTTTAGCATTTGTGGTCAAAGCAATTGTTTTAATTCTTGGAGCCGGAGGATTGGCAACAATGTGGGAAGCTGTTTTTGCAGATGTAGGTGTTGCATTGATTGCAATTCTAAATGCTGTACGCATCCAACGAATGAATTTCAAATAAAAATAACATAGCATTCTAATTTCACTAATCACTTAAGAAAAGTTCCAACAAATATCAATTAAAATAAAGTTCTCAAACCGAGAACAGGTTGTTTATTGAAAATATTCAACAAAACTATTTACTCTAATTTTTCAATTAATGCAATGATAATCAATATTATAAATAAGATTCCAGTTCTTTTTTTTATGCTAGTATGCAATTTGGCTTTAGCACAGGATAGCTTAACAGTAAGTGAAAAAATTGGGGATACGATTGCTGTCCAAAAACCTGAAAATAATTTTAGTTATAAGAGACTTATAGCCCCTACAAGTTTAATATCCATAGGAGCGATGAGTTTCGCTATTCCTAAAATGAAAGAATTTGATGCAGGAGTACGAAAAGAAGTAAAAGACCATAATCTTCATAATTCTACATTGGATAATTATACCCAATTCATACCTGCCGTGATGGTTTATGGATTTAATATTTCAGGTTTGAAAGGCAAGCATAATTTAAGAGAAAGAACAATTATTCTTGCAACATCGCAGCTAATATCGACAGCAATCGTAATACCTTCAAAATATTTAATTGGAGAAGAACGCCCAGATAAATCCAACAATATGTCTTTTCCGTCTGGGCATGCAGCAATTGCTTTTTCAACAGCGCAGTTTATGTATAGAGAATATAGAGACAGTAATTATTGGCTCAGTTTATCAGGATATCCATTTGCAATATTCACAAGTGTTTACAGAGTTATTAATAACAAACACTGGGTAACAGATGTAGTAGCGGGCGCTGGGGTAGGAATACTTTCAACCGAATTAGCTTATTGGCTATTTCCGAAAATCAATATGTTTTTATCAGCTAATAAAAACAAAAAATCTGTCTCTATGCTTGCCCCTCTTTATCAAAAGAATGGTCATAGCAATACTTTTGGGATTAATTATCAGATAACCTTCTAATTTAGAACATGGGATTTAAACGACGTTTTAGAAGAAAAATTATTCGAAGAGGTAAGCACAGGCTTACTTCTCAAGATCTTTTTTTTATTGTTGGCTGGCTTCTTTTTATGCTCCTTTTGGTAATTCATCAGGTATACAATTTTAATATCAAATATGTTAAGATTCATTCGCATCCTTCGGAAAAAACACACACTCATAATGACGGAAAATGACAAATTATCAACAAATTTTTTAAACCATAATATTAACCCTTTATTTAAATCAAAATGAAAAAACTTGTACTAACTCTTTTGGTAAGCCTTGTATTAAATTCTGTTTATGGACAGGCTCCGTCAAACTATTATGATGGCACTGCGGGATTATCAGGAGCTTCTTTAAAGTCAAAGTTGAAAACTATCATTACCAACGGCCACCAAGATAATGGCTATGGCAATTTGCTGACAGCTTTTCAAAGCACAGATAGGGATTATTTCTACGAAAATGATGGAACTGTAATGGATATGTATTCTGAAAATCCGACAGGAACAGATCCATATATTTATAATCATGGAGTCAAACAATGTGGAAATTATAGTGTTGAAGGAGACTGTTACAACCGAGAACATGTCGTACCGCAAAGTTTATTTAATCAGAATTTACCGATGAGATCTGATGTCCATTTTGTTACACCTACTGACGGAAAAGTCAACGGAATGCGATCAAATTATCCTTTTGGAAAAGTAGGATCAACCTCATTTACATCACTAAACGGTTCTAAACTGGGAAGTTCAGTATCTGCAGGTTATGCGGGGACTGTTTTTGAACCAATTGATGAGTTTAAAGGTGATATTGCCAGAATGATATTATATTTTGTAACCAGATACGAGACGCAGCTATCAGGTTTCAGCAGCGGAAACATATTAGGTAGTACAGCCTACCCTGGCTTACAGACATGGGAATTAAAACAATTACTCGAGTGGAATAATTTAGATCCTGTTTCTCCTTTTGAGATAGCAAGAAATAATGCGGCATTCACTTACCAAGGTAATAGAAATCCATACATCGATCGTCCTGAGTTCGTCGCTTTAATTTGGGGTGCTTATATGGGAGTTGCAGATGTAGATTTGTCAAAAAGTCTTGTGATCGTTCCTAATCCCGTAAAAGATAATAAGATTTATGTGTTAGGCGGAAAAAATCTAGGACAATATAAAATTGCTTTGATTTATAATATGACTGGTCAATTAGTACAGACAATTGAAAATCCATTTCAAAAAGATAATACAATTATTCTTACAGATCTTCCTAAGGGTATTTATATTTTGAAAACTGGCGATCTGAATACAAAGTTTATTATAAAATAAATCAATAAAAAAGATTATTTATAAAATACTGTTCTAAGTCAAAAAAATTATAATATTGGTTAGATTGTAAATTATAATATCTCCCATTAGTTGAGAAGGTTTTTATGTGTAAATATTTAATACATAAATAAAGAATAACTTTTTTGTACCATATTTGTACCATAAAAATATAACTATTTGATTTATAGTAGTTATTATATTAGAAGAAGTGAAATAATTATTTAAAAACAAAATAATTTAAAACCGCCTTAAACGAATGTTCAGGGCGGTTTTTTATTACATGCCGAATCCAATTCTGGATGCTATCTGTTATATTTTTCCAGTTATTTTAATGAGTAAGGCATATTGGCATTGATGCTGAACCCAGATTCTGTTTTGGAAATTGAAAATTTACCGTTAAGATTTTCAATAGTCTCTTTTAACGTTTGAAGTCCTATTCCTTGTTTGCGCTTATCTGAAAAAAACTTCTTTTTACCATCATCTTTTACTTCTATGTAGATGAAATTTTCATCATTATTTATTTTGATGAATACATTTTGGGCGGTAGAATACTTTATAATATTTGTGCAACCTTCTTTAATCATCATTAGAATAAAAACTTTTGTTTCCGGAAATAGTTCTATTTGAGTATTAAGATCAAATTGGGTTTGAAGATTAATAATTTTTGAATTCACGAAAATTAATTGAATACTTTTTTCTAATTCTTCTAAAAAATCACTATTACGACAGCTTTCATAGATTTTGTGACTCTCATTACGGATGATTGCGTAAATTTTTTGCAATTCTTTTTCCAAAGACTCCCATAATTTTAGTGCTTTTACATCAGGTTCCAGCTTTCGTTTTACTTTTAGAAAATTAGCCGTTGCTATTAACGAAGATCCAATATCTGTATGTAGTTGCAAAGAAAATGTCTTCTTTAATTCATTAACAGCCGCTTGTTTTGCATAATGAATTTTATGAATTTCGTTTTCTGTGATATTTTTAAGATGTTGAGCTAATTTTTGAGATTGTCTTTTCTTCTTTCGAATATAGAAAAATATGAAGACTGTACTTATCATAATCAGATTCCACAAGAAGATAAGAGTAATGGTTAAATTCTTTTTTTTTACATTTAATTCTGCAATCTGTTCATTCTTTTTAGAGATATTGTATTTTTTCTCCAGTTCTCTGAATTGTACATTTAGTTTTTCATTTCTGTCTTGCTTTATAATCTCAATTTCTTTTACTTTTATACGATAAGCTTCCCGAAAATTATTACGGTCTTTTTCATATTCTGAGACGACTTTGTAATACTGAGCCAAATTGTTTTTAAAGTTGCTGTCTACTGAAATAATATCTTTAAAAGGTTTTGATTCCTCTATTTCATATTTTAGATTGGGAATTAAGTCGTATTTTTTCCGTTTAATAAGAATCATAACTTTAACCATTTTGGCAAATACATAATCTTCTGTGATAATGAATCTTCCTTCTTTTTTTTGCTTTAGTGATTTTTCAATAAATCTTTCTGCATTTTGGTAATCCTCTTTTAGATATTCTGAGTAGGCTTGTGCAAAATAAGTTCTAAGCATATTGGCTTCTTGGTAATGTAAACTTTCTATTTCTTTTGTATTAGAATCAATAATGCTTAAGTATTTTAGTTTTTCTTCTTTTTTTAAATTATCATTATTTAGCACCAGATCTAATACTGAATTGGAAATATTATTTAAGATAGTTTCGTGATAATTTGGAATTTTACCCCTATAGCTTGATTTTTTATAAAAAGCAATCGCTTTTTGATAGGATTTTACAGATTCTTTAAAAAGTTTAGCCTGATAAAATATATTGCCTTCTAATGCATAGTAATTCAGACTGGCGCTTTCTTTTTTTTCTTTCATCACTACTTTTTTCAGCTTGTAAAGAATAGTACTTATACTTTTTAAATCTTGCGTTTTTTTACATAAAGAATTAGCATACTGCATAAGAGCATTAGAATAATAGGTATCCCAGTCATCGGTCTTGTTATTTACCATCAGTTCTGTGCTTTTTTCGTACAAGGATATAATTTCTTTGTTGTATTTATCTTGCATTCTTTCATTCTGTACAAAATCATAGCAATCTGCAAGAGTACTGAGAATGATAATTTTATTTAGGTTATCAGTATTTTTATATTGTTCTTTGGTTTTAAATTTTTCTAATTGATTTATCACCTTCAGTAATTCAGGTTTGGTCATCTTATCAATTTTTTCACTTTGTTTAAAAGATTTTACATCCTCAACAGATCCAAAATTCTGAGAAAAGAAGTGACCGAAAAAAAAGAGATAAAGGAAAAAAAAATAGTTTTTCATCATAAAAATAGACATTAAATTACAAACCGAAATCTCCCAATTTAGCCAAAAGCTCTGTTACAAATTTTACGTCCGCTTTTTGCATAATATTTCTTCTGTGTGTAATAATTGTATTTTCGCTCAGGTTTAGAATTTTTGCTTTGTCTTTGATTGATTTGCCTTGTTTAATAAGTTCGATGATTTCCAGTTCTCTCTGGCTGAAAATATTATTTTCTTTTAACAGTAAATATTGCATAACATCCGATTCCAAGTTTTTGCAGACATATTTTTTATTATTGTTTATGTAATTGATACATTTATAAATTTCATCTTGGGATGCAGATTTGGATAAAAAGCCGTCTGCACTATTAAGCAACAATCTTGCAATCAAATTTGAGCTGTTTATACTACTGAGTACTACAATCTTTATAAATTCATTTTCTTTTTTCCATTGATTAATAATATGGAAGATATCCAGTCCCGGTATTAGGTAATCTGTAAAAATCAAATCAATTTTTTGTCCTTCCATACATGCATTCACTTCTTCTATGCTTGTACATCCGAATACTTCATGCTGAACAGAAAAATTACTTTCCAAAAGGATTTTAAAAGATTGCACAAATAATGTGTGATCGTCAAATAATAAAATCTTCATATTATGATTTTTTTACAAAACTAAAATTTAAACATTTAAAATAATGTAATTACTATTAATGATATAGGGTTAATTAATATTAGTTATAAAAAACAATCAATATTGATTATTGATGGCTTTTTGTTAAATCTCTTACTTTGTCTTTTATAAAAACATAAATGATAAACCTAATATGATTCTAAATAATTAACTAAATGATGAAAAGTGAAACCGGATTATTTTATTATCCGGTTTTATAAGTAATCATTAGATATTTAGAATACTTTCTATGCCGCCATTACCACATTTATTACGATAAAAAAGCTCAGCCTTTTTTAATATAACCATTTAAAATATTTAAAGAAATGAAAAAAATTAGAGTCCTGCTGTTATCATTAATGCTTACTGGTATCAAGTTGTTTAGTCAGGTTGGAAATATTGGGATTAATACTTCTTTTCCACAGGCAACATTTGATATCAGGGGAAAAAATGATACAGGTTCTTCAGGAGTAGCAGTACCGGGAGCTGTAAGTGCCAATGATGGTATCTTAGTTCCGAGAGTAAACTCTCTGGCTATCGATGGAAGCATCAATGGACAATTAGTATATTTAGTAGCAGATGCAGGAGCATTCACAAAAGGATTCCACTATTGGAACGGAGCCGTATGGACTCCGATACTCATTCCCGCGAGGGCAGATACAACTGCTGACGCATGGATAAATAACAGCAGTGCTACTCCGCCTAGAATAGAGTTGGTAACCAATGCAGACGGAACAACAACCAGAGCAGCTTTTAGTGAGTTTGTTATGACTGACGCAGGTAATGTAGGAATAGGAACTACAACTCCGAATAGCCAATTAGATGTCCGTACTAATTTTTCTAATGCAGATATCGCAAGAATTGGAAGTTCTACACAAAGAATAGCTTTTGGAGTATCAGCAACTAATAATGGACCCTACATTACTACAAATAATGGTACTAATGCATCTTTACGCTTAGGTGTTAATGGTTTGGAGCATATGAGAATTGATGCCAATACGGCCACTTTAGGTAATGTAGGAATAGGAGTAGGAAACGCTGCAGTTAATAATGCATTACAGATACACAGACTTGGCATTACAGATACTTATGAACAATTCACAAACGGACAGGTAGGAGCACTTGCTACAGATGGTTTAAAGATTGGTGTTTCTTCTACTGGAGCTGCTTCAATTCAGAATTTGGAATCTACGTCTTTATCTTTGCATACTAATGCAACGGAGCGGATTACTATTTTAGCGAACGGAAATGTAGGAGTAAATGAAACCAATCCTATTCATAGATTAATGATAAACGGAGGAATTGCATTGGGGAATGGAGCCTTTTCAATAGATCCTACTTATGCTGATGATAATAACTACATCACTTTTAAAGATGCTACAGGCGCTTCTTCAGAAGATTTTATAGGATATAAAGATAATACCTTTCATTTTCGAGATAATCCAGGTGGTGCAGATGCATCCCAACCTAATGTGGTTGCCTGGGGTAGATTTGGTTTAGGTACCAATGATTTTTCTTCGTTGGGAAGTGATAACGGTTTAGTGATTGCAAACTCGGGAGGAACCGCAATAGCTATTAGAAATGGAGGGGACTTAGATATTTATTCTCCAGACAACACCCAATCTGCGAGAATTGTTGTGGATAATGCCTCTTCCAATACTCTTACAATTTCCAGTAATGGTAAAACTTTTAGCTTCAATGGAACAGGAGGATCTGTAAATTCTGATAAAAGACTGAAACAGGATATTGTAAAAGAAGAAAATAGCCTTTCTAAAATTTTGCAATTAACCGGATATTCTTACAGATTTAAAAAAAATGCCAGCGATCCACGCAAAGAATATGGAGTAATAGCACAAGAAGTACTTAACGTTTTACCTGATGCCGTATTTACAGATAAGGATGGTTATTACTCAGTAAGCTATTCCTCTTTAATTCCAATCTTAATTAATGCAATAAAAGAACAGCAAATACAAATTGACGAACTCAAAGAACTCGCTAAAAAGCATAAATAGAAACAAATATAAAAAACAAGAATGAAAAAATTAAAATTACTTCCATTATCATTATTTTTTATTGGTATAAAAACGTTGAGCCAGGTTGGAAATGTTGGTATTAATACTTCTTCTCCACAGGCAACATTAGATATAAGAGGAAAGAATGATACAGGCTCTTTAGGGAATTCGATACCTGGAGCAGTAAGTGCAAACGATGGTATTTTGGTTCCAAGAGTAAACTCTTTGGCTACCAGTGGAAGTACCAACGGACAATTAGTATATCTGATAGCAGATGCAGGAACTTTTACAAAAGGATTTCACTATTGGAATGGGAGCGTATGGACAAAATTGGGAGCTACCAATATTTATGAGAATAATGGTATAATAGGATCTGGAAGAACTGTGGGTATTACTGATAATGTAAACTTTGATACTAACACTTTTGTGATTAATGGTACAAATAATAATATAGGTATAGGTACAAATGCGCCAAATACAAATTCTATCTTAGATATGTCATCTTCAGATAAAGGAATTCTTATTCCCAGAGTTAATTTAACTTCAAGCACACAAGATTTGAATGGAGATGGAGATAATAATGTTGCCAACCAACCAGAAGGATTGCTGGTTTTTAATTCTGGAAGCACATTAGAAAAAGGATATTATTTTTGGAATGGAACAGAGTGGAGAAATATAAAAAATTCCTCATCAGTGGCTCCAGGCATATCATCAATAAATTGTCTTAGTACTGTGCTTTCTCCTAAAACTTATGTAGCAGGCTCTCCTTACATTGGTTCCATGTCAGTTGCATACACAGGAGGTAATGGAGCATCATATGGAAGTGGGACTCCAATATCTTCAACAGGAGTCACTGGCTTAACAGCAACACTGAGAGCAGGTACATTAGCCGTTGGAGATGGAATGTTGATTTATGATATTACAGGTACTCCAAGTGGCTCCTCTCCATCTACAGCTAGCTTTGATATTCCGGGTATATTTGGTGCTTCAGGGTGTACCGCAGTAGTTGGAGCCGGTAATACTTTTTCTATTGGCGAAACACAGTCTTTTGCAGCTACTGTTAATGCGACATCCTTTTTCACAAATTCCCCTACAAATGCAAGAAAAAAAGCTACAAATGCAACCGGATCAATAATTAATGTCTCTGAGCAAGTTTCGTACGATTTTCAAACATCTACTGTACAATCTAAATATATTGTTATAAATGGCTTAAGATTAGACTTTATGGAAACACCTTTTTCTGCAGGTTCTATCGCTCCGGTTTTGTTTAATACGAAAAGTACATCTGTTACATATTCTATATCGGCTTTGTCCACAAATGATCAATTTGTTGCTGGTGCTAATAGTGTTTTGCCAGCAGATACATATTCTTATAGAGTTGATGGGAATGATAGTTTTTCTGTGCAATCCGGAGCAGGTGGTAATAATGAGTATGTAAACGCGATGTTAACTTTTTCAACAGGTGAATGGTATCAGATAACTTATTTTGCTACAAGAGATGCTACTAATATTTATTTTTATTTCACGGCTCAAAGGCTGAACTAATTTTACATTATTTATTTTAATTTTTCTATAGACAGAAATATCAATACTAGCGTAATATATAATTGAAAGTGCATCATAGAAATTTAAAAGTATATGAATTTTAAAGATATTCACATAGGAAATCTCATCGCAAAAAAGGTAGCTGAAAGCAAAATAGAAATACTGCGTATCTGTAATTTTTTAGATTGTTCAGAAGACGAAATTCAGAAAATGTATCAGTCCAAAAGTCTGGGATCTGAAATTATTTTGAAGTGGAGTAAGCTTCTGGAATACGATTTTTTTAGGCTCTATTCACAGCATTTAATTCTATATGCTCCCCCATGCAGAGAAAATAGAATTATAAAGCCTAAAAATACTGTACTTCCGCAATTTAGAAAAAACATATATACTAAAGAAATTATAGAATTTATATTAGAGCTGATTGAGAATAATAGGAAAACGAAACATCAGGTTATAGAAGAATATAAAATTCCTAAAACAACCTTATATAAATGGATTACAAAATATAAAAAATAGAAATGACACGACCTGATTTTAAAAAAATTTATTATGATATGATCGAAATGAAATATCAGAATCAAAAAAGTGAAAAATGTACGCGTATTTTACAGAAAAAATGGTTGTCAGTATTAGATATTATTGAACTTAATCGGCTTATTGTTGGGTTTAGTGATAAAGAAGTAAACTCATTCAACCAAAAGCACAAATCTTATGATGTAGATACTATATTAGAAATTCTTCGTTACCAAAGAGAAAATAATTTGAATAACACACAATTAGCCAACTACTTTAAAATAAGTCGTAATACAATTACCAAGTGGAAAAAATATTACCTTAAATAAGAGTAATTGTTCATATAATTAATTTTAATAAGCAATGTTTGATAAATGAAAAATCAGGTAAAATCCCTTCTTTTATGCGAAGGGATTTTTGCTTTCCGGAAATTATTTTCCGGAATCAATATTTTTAATTTTATTCAAAAAATATTCTACACTTCTTATTTTCAAGGTTTTATAGCCTTCATTATTAATGCTTTTCAGTTGAGCTTTAGTAAAATTATCTGTTTTTTCTTTTGAAATAGAATCTCGAATGGAAATAATTTCCTTTGCTGCATAGATTTCATCCATCAAATGGGTCGCAATATTATCTTTTTTTACGACACAGCCGTTTACATATTTCATTAATACAGGATGATTGTTATAATATTGATAGATTTCAAGAAATCGTTTATCGTTTCTTTTAAAAAGTTCTTTTCCGGAATATAATCTTAAAGAATTGCTTCCGTTTTTTGCCAGATAAAAAAGCTCATCATTGGTAGCATTTTTTTGCTAATTTTCTGAAATCATCATACAGTTTACTCCTTTCACCACCGATTCCGATGTGTGAAGATTCTGCATACTGTATTGTATCTAAAGGTTTGGCTAACATTTTTACTTTTTCGGAAATCTGCGCTTCACAAAAGATAACTGTAAAAAGTAGGAAGATTGTACTTTTCCACTTCATTTAAAATATTTGTTTACAAAAATAAAAGAATTGGAGGTAATTTAATTTTTTGCCTGAATATTTTAAAGCACAGAGAAAATGTTTACATTCGTAGAAATTAAATCAGATCCAAAATGAAAATTTCTAAAATCCTCTTATTTTTAGGCTTATTATTATTCCAGTTACATTTTGCTCAGGAAAAAGCGGATGTCGTCTTAAACAAAGCGCTTACCGAAGCTAAATCCAAAAATAAAAATGTTTTGCTGATGTTTCACGCTTCATGGTGCAAATGGTGTCACGTCATGGAAAAGAATATGAATCTACCGGAAACAAAGCCGATTTTTGATAAAAAATTTGTTACTGCCTATATAGATATTCAGGAAATGGGCGAAAAGAAAAAGCTTGAAAATCCGGGTGGGGAAGTATTGATGGAAAAATACAAAGGCAAAGAAGCCGGACTTCCGTTCTGGCTCGTTTTGAATCCGAAAGGGGAAGTTCTTGCAGATTCTTTCAACGATAAAAACGAAAATCTGGGCTGTCCGTCAACTGCTGAAGAAGTAGATGTTTTTGTAGCCAAACTGAAGAAATCTTCAAAGATGAACGACAAAGAACTTCAAACGGTAAAACAGACTTTTTTAAAGAAGAATTAAAAAGTTTCGGCGAAGCCTTTGGCTTCGCCGAAACTGTGTTTAAAAATTAATTTATTTCCCAAAAAAGATCTTGTCCTGCTTTCGCTGATCGTTGTAGATCACCTGAAAAGTGACGGGCATATATTGGTAAAGAAGTTTCCAGTGGGAAATCTTAGCGTGCTTTTTAAAGCTTTCAAAAGACCGCACAAAAAGATTTTCGATCATATCTTTCACATAAGAATCTCCTCCTTTATAGATCATTTCCATCAGTTTGATGTGATGGGCAATGATATTCACTTTAGATTCGTGAAGAAGCTTTTTAAGATAATTAATGGTCGCCTGCATAATCCCGGCAAAATTATCCTGTGAAGACAATTGGGTAATTTCTGTGCGAAGGGGTGGATAGAAAAATTTTAAATACTCACTCGCTATTTTTTGATTAATAGTTTGCATCCGTACATTCATCATAATTAATATTTTTCGTAACACTTTCTATTGCGGCGAAAACTGTACCAAAGTTTACAGAATGGCTGCAAAAACAAAAACTCCTACAATTACAGCGATGTGCGTTGCCAGAATTTCAATATTGTGTCTGTTAGTGGTGGTTTGAAGCGTTTTCCAGTCGGAAATTCTTCTTATTTTAGATTTCATAAACAGTTGATTTTTAATGAGGTTTTTATTTTTAAATTTTAGTGCATTTGTAACAAGATCTTCAAAAAATGTAATAAACTCAGATACCGTGGTTGTAGATTTGTCTGGAATAGACCGTCTGAAGATCCTTGGAAATATGACTAAAGATCATTTTTCGGTACTCCTCACTGCATAAAACGGTAGAATTGTCCAGTGAATAAATAAACGTATGTTCCACAGCATTTTTAAGTACGGCATCTCCCTTTCTGTAAATATCATCCATTTTTTTCAGGCATAGAAACAGAATATTCCGGTCATTTTGCTTAATTCTGTCTTTAATATTGTCTGTAAACGTCTGAATGACACTGTAGGAATTTTGTTTTCTGTTTTGTTTCAGCTCATTTTCAATCTCGGGAATCACTTCTTTGATTTCCTGTGCAGCTTCTAAATAGTTCATATTATTGTTGATTAAGTTCTAAAATTTTAATAAATGCTCCAAAAGTGAAAACTGCCAAAAATGCGACAATCAGAAGATGATACGGTTTCAGCCACTTCGGAGTTTGCGGTCCTCTGCTTTTTAATCTTCTCAGCTTATCAATTCTGTTCAAAGTTTTTAAGTCCATATTCTTATGTTTTGAGAATGATGCTGCCAAAGAAATGCCTTTGAATTTTAATTTAATTTAAAGTATTGATTATTAATGTTTTGTTTATTTGTTTTGATTTTAAAAATCCTTCAAAATCTTATCATAATGATAGCATATTTATCATTATGGAAATCCTCGCGATTGTCTGATTTAATTAATATCTTTGCAGTCCAAAAATATTCAGGAAATGTTTTCAAAAATCGTAGTACATAGAGTCGGAAATAAAATCAACGGAGAATCTTTAACGCTTTCTCAGGAAGAATTGCAGTTGGAAGAAGGAATGGCGGAACTGCTGGAAAATTACTTCTTAGGTTCCTTTAAATCAGAAGAAACCTTCCATTTTTACAGTGATTCTTATCTGGTGAATAATCCGGTGTACAGTTCTGTTTCCGAGATTTTTGATGACAAGTCAAAATTCCTCTGGGAATCTGAAAACATCGCCAAACATCTTTTCGAAGCCGCTGAAAACCCAAGAGTTCAGGGCGGAGAATTGTTCATTGTATATTTCGAGGACGAAAGAGAAGGAACAGAAAGAGTAGACAAGATCGGAATTTTTAAGACCGAAAAAAGAGAATCTTTCCTTAAAATTGCTCCCAATGACGAAACTTTCGACATCGAAAAAGATCAGGGAATCGGTTTGTCTAAAATAGATAAAGCGGCGTTAATCTATAACAACGATAAAGAAACGGGATACGTACTTTCTGTTGTGGATAACAACAAAAACGGGAATATGTATTACTGGTTCGAAGATTTTTTAAAGGTAAAACAGCGCGACGACGAATATTTTCATACGCAGGAAGCTTTAATGGTGTATAAAGATTACATCACGAAGCAATTGCCTCAGGAATTTGAAGTTTCCAAAGCAGATCAGGCAGATTTTTTAAATAAATCGATCAATTTTTTCAAAGAAAAGGAAGAATTTAAGCTTGATGAATTTGCTGCCGAAGTTTTGGGCGACGAACACGTCATAGAAAGTTTCAACAACTTTAAAACCGATTACGAACAGGATATGCAGATTAACATTGCGGAAGAATTTCCCATTAGTGAAGCCGCAGTAAAGAAAACGCAGAGACATTTTAAAAGCATTATTAAATTAGACAAAAACTTCCACATCTACATCCACGGCGACAGACAGAAACTCGCTCAGGGAGAAGATGAAAACGGAAAATATTATATGCTTTATTTCGAAAAAGAAGTATAACTACAGGAATTTATTTTCAACGAACTGAAATTTCCCAGGAGTAGAAAAGCCCCAATAATTTAAACATATCCCTGATTTTAAATATTTATAATCGAGGATATGTTTTTTTTCTGTAAAAATAAAAGTGTTTTGATGCGTTTTTAGGTAGATTTTCCGGATTTATACTAATTGGGAAAATTTATAACGATTTATGGTTAAATTTAGTTAACGATAATTATGATAGTGTTGGTTTTAAATTTTCTCTATATCCGATGAACAGAGAAAAATATTCTTTAAAACCCATATTCTGCTGAAATTTTATAACTTTTTGTGGTATGCGTTTATAGAGAAAAAATCCGAATGGATAAAAAAAGTCGTATATTTGATAGGTCAAAATATTATATGAATTTTGTTGAGTGTCATGAGGAGCCTATCCATATTCCGGGCTACATACAAAGTTTTGGTTATCTGATTGGCATTGATGCAGGGTCTCATTCCATAGCTTTTTTTAGTAAGAATATTGAGGATATATTTAATATCGAAAATGCAAATATGCTTTTTGATAAGAAGCTTACGGACTTTCCGGAAAGCTTTAAAAGCATTATAGAATCTGAGATATACAACTCTTTAGCCGACTTTACCAGAAGAGAAAACGAAACATATTTTGACAAGATCTTTATTGATGGAATAGAGTATCATTTCTCAGTTTTCAGAAGCAAAGGGAAAATTTTCCTTGAATTTGAAAAAGTGATCATTAATCCCAATAAAAGAATTTCCAACAAATACGATAATTTCTACATTATTGAAGATGAGCAGGAAATTTGGGATCAGCTTTTAAATACCCTCTCAAAAATCGTGAATTACGACCGAATGATGATTTACAAATTCATGATGGACGGCTCCGGAAAAGTAATCGCTGAGAAAAGAGATGAAAACATAGAGAGCTATCTCGGTCTTCATTATCCGGAATCCGACATTCCGAGACAGGCAAGAGAACTTTATCTTAAAAAAAGAAAAAGAATTTTCAGCAACGTTCATTCGGAGACCATTCCTATATACAGTAAATCTGATGAAATAATAGATCTTACTTATTCCGGATCTCGCGGAATGTCGCCTATTCATGCGCAGTACATTAAAAATTCAGGAGCGTCTTCCAGTTTCAGTATATCTATTATTATTGATGATTATCTTTGGGGACTGGTTACCTGCCAGAATTCCGAACCGAAACACATTGATCTTGAAGACCGTGTTCAGGCAGGAATTTTTACGGCTTTGGCGTCCAATGCCTACTCGTCATTCAGATCAAAAAAAGAACTGGAATACCGGCTGTATCTTAATGAAAAATGTTCCCGATTAAAAGAAGAATTCTTAAAATACAACAATCTTTTTGATTCTTTAATTGAGAATAAATCTGAAATAAAAGATCTTCCCGAAGCAGACGGACTGGCAATTGTAGCAGATGAAAAAATCGTTACGGAAGGAGAAACGCCCGATGAGAGTATTATTGAAAATCTCATACAGTGGGCGCACAAAAATATAGACGAAAATATCTATCTCAGCAGAAGTTTTCTGAAAGACCATGGAGAAGAAATTGGTCTTGACGAAAAATGTGCAGGAGTGGCTTTTTATTTTATTGAAAAATCTAAAAATAATCTGCTGATCTGGTTCCGTAAAGAATTTGATGAACACATCGACTGGGCAGGAAATCCTGAAAAGAAAATAGATGTGATTGTGAAAAACGGAGAACAGACACAGGTGGTTTCTCCAAGAACGTCTTTCCAGATCTTTACCGAGGACATCAAAGGAAATTCTAAAAGATGGAACTCCAGAAACGTTGCCGCATTACAGGCAGTTCGTGATCTGATCCTTGAAACGTCACATAAAAATTACATTACCATTAAAAGGCTTAATGATGAGCTTAAAAAAGTAAACGAAGAACTGGATAGTTTCTCTTATACGATTTCCCACGATTTGGGAACTCCGCTTACGGTAATGAAACTGAACGCCCAAATGCTTCTGAAAAGTCTTACAGACGGTTCAGACAAAAGCAGAAACAAAATCAATTCCATCATCGAGGAAATCGACAATATGGCGGAAATGATGCATGATGTACTCCAGTTGAGCCGTGCCAAACACAGCGAAATAGAACTCGAAAGGTTACAGACGGCACAAACCATCGCGAAGATCTCTGAAAATGCTAAAATAACGTTTGATACTTCAGAAAGCGAAGTGGTCATTAATGATTGTCCCGATGTTTTTGCCGATAAAACAATGCTTCATCAGGTATTTTTAAACATCATCAATAACGCCATAAAATATTCTTCCCATCAGGAAAAACCGAAAGTAATTATCGGCGGAACGGAAGAAGAAGACACGGTAGTCTACAGAATTACAGACAACGGAATCGGAATTCCTGAAGCAAATAAGCATAAAATGTTTAAAATTTTCAACAGGATGGATAATGCGAAGAAGTTTAAAGGAAACGGAGTAGGGCTATCCATCGTACACAGAATAATGCAGAGACTTGGCGGAAGCGTAGATTACGAAAGCAGTAAAAACGGAACTACTTTCATCCTCACCTTTAAAAAACCTTAATTAAAAATTTACTTTAAAATTCCGGTATGGTATCTGAATATCTAAAACAAAATACGGCAGAATTTCACGATGCCGCAGAAAAACTTTTTAACTCTAAAAAAATATTCGACAGAACTTTTACACTGGAAGATTATAAAAAGATCATTGGCAGAAATTATCTTATGCTTCTTCATTCCGAGGATAAAATTTTCAGCCGTCTTTCTGAAAAATTCTCAGAAAAACTTCAGCTTGAGGAAAGAAAAAAACTTCCTTTAATTGAGCAGGATCTTAAAAGTCTGGATCTCGATCATCAAAAGGCTACTGAAGAATTGAGTTTTTCCAGTGAAAATGAAGCTTTGGGAGCAATGTATGTGATCGAAGGTTCTACCCTGGGAGGAAATGTTATTGCAAAACAGCTTTCCAAAACAGAAGGATTTGATGATGTTACTTTCAATTTCTTCGGCTGTTACCGCGAAAATACAGGATCTATGTGGAAGAATTTCAAAGAAGTTCTGGATCGCGAAGTTTCTGAAAAAAATTACGATGAAGTTTTATCTGGAGCTAAAAAACTGTATGCATTTCTTCTAAACGTTCATTAATAGCGATTTAAAATATAAATATCACTTTTAAAGATAATTAAATTCCTGAAAGATTGCCCAATTTTTCAGGAATTATTAAATTTGGGAGTTCTCATTTGTAAACCAAATGTGGATAAACAATTCAGATAAATAAATTTTAAAAGTTATATTATGAAACTGTAAAGTTCCATAATACCATTAAAAAACAATAAATTAAGTATATTATGAAAGTAACTGTAGTAGGTGCAGGCGCTGTAGGAGCAAGCTGTGCAGAATACATCGCAATGAAAAACTTCTGTTCAGAAGTAGTTTTAGTAGACATTAAAGAAGGTTTCGCAGAAGGTAAAGCAATGGATTTGATGCAGACAGCATCGCTTAACGGATTTGATACAAAAATTACCGGAACAACAGGAGATTACAGCAAAACTGCAGGTTCTCATGTAGCGGTTATTACTTCAGGGATTCCAAGAAAACCGGGAATGACGAGAGAAGAGCTAATCGGAATCAACGCGGGAATCGTAAAAGAAGTTACAGAAAACTTAGTAAAACATTCTCCGGAAGTAATCATTATCGTGGTTTCTAACCCAATGGATACAATGGCTTATCTGGTACACAAGACTTCAGGTCTTCCTAAGCACAAAATCATCGGAATGGGTGGAGCATTAGATTCTGCAAGATTCAAATACAGATTGGCTGAAGCGTTAGAAGCTCCGATCTCTGACGTAGACGGAATGGTAATCGCTGCTCACAGTGATACCGGAATGCTTCCTCTATTAAGCAAAGCAACAAGAAACGGAGTACCTGTAACAGAATTCTTAGACGCAGAACAGCAGAAATACGTTATTGAAGAAACCAAAGTAGGAGGTGCAACGCTTACCAAATTATTAGGAACTTCAGCTTGGTACGCTCCGGGAGCAGCAGTTTCTGTAATGGTTCAGGCAATTGCTTGCGACCAGAAAAAAATGATCCCTTGTTCTTTAATGCTTGAAGGTGAATACGGACAAAATGATATCTGCCTTGGTGTTCCTGCCATTATCGGAGCAAACGGTGTGGAAAAAATCGTAAACGTAACGCTTACTGCGGAAGAGCAATTGAAATTTGCTGAAGCTGCGAATGCAGTAAGAGAAGTGAATGGAGATTTGAAGTTTTAAGTAAACTCATATTTAGATATAAAAAAGGCTGTTCTCTGTTTTGAGACAGCCTTTTATTTTTGGTGAATTTAATAAAGTTGTGAATTCAGAATTTTCAGTTTTTAATCTTCATTAAATTCTAAAATAACCTGATCAAAAGCACTCAAATTAAATGTAGTAGAGGTTCCTATTAAGTCGTTCCATTGTCTTGAGGCATTACCTGATGTACTGTAAATATGGCAGGATCCCTCTGTTCCTCCACTATTATTAGGTTCACCGCTTGCAAAGAAACTTTGAGGGGTTGAGTTTGGAGAAGTCGTCCAGTCAATCGTCCAGTCTTCACCTGTGATCCATGTAAATTCTGTGGAGTTTCCAGGATAAGCCACTTTGTTATATCCGATCCAGATATTGTTATTAAGATTGTAACCTGTTGTGTTTGCTAAAATATTGGTATTAATATATGTTCTTTCTGCATTGGAAGTAATGGTAACCACATATCCTCCTACCTGCTTCGCAAAAGTAAAAGTATCATAAAAGTTTTTGCCCCCTCCAAGCTGATAAGCACAGTAAGTATGTCCGTTGGAACCTGTTCCTGACCATTTCTTGCATCCTCTTTCTGAAACACTTACCCCTCCGAATGTTGCAGGAACAGCTCTTTGTGAAGTTTTCACAGGAACGTATCCCAAAATAGATGTACTGAATCCTGCTGAACCAGATGATGAGGAGTTTCCTGAAGTAAGCAAAGATACTACCCAGGTTGTGCCCGAAGTTGCCCCTGTATTTTTAATTACAGCATAGTAGCCTGCAGGAATCGTGAAACTTGCCTGAGCTGTTGCTACATTGGAAACATCTATTTTTTCAGTACCATTAGGGGTAATCGTAACATCGAAAGCACTTCCGTTTCTTATTTCGTACACTCTGCCGCCAAATGTAGCAGGTGAGGCTACGGCTGCAGGAAGAGACCATGTTGCAGCGGCGGTTCCTCTATAATCCAGATATTCGTCAGTAGATAAAAAACTATATGAAGTGGCTGTACTCTGTTTATAAGGAGTAGCAAAAGATCCTTTAACATCTAAGGTACTTCCGGGAGTATTGGTATTAATACCTACCTGACTATTCACTATCGAAAAAATGGACAATAAAAAGCTTATAGTTATAATTTTATTTTTCATGTTTAATTTATGTTTTATTGTTTAGTCTTCATTAAATTCTAAAATAACCTGATCAAAACTCACACCTCCGCTTACCGTAAGACTTCCTGTAAGATCATTCCATTGTCTTGAACTGTTGACGGAAGTTGGGAAAATATGGCATGAGCCTTCCGTTCCTCCGCTGTTGTTGGGTTCCCCGGTTGCAAAGAAGTTTTGCGGGGTTGAATTTGGAGAGGTCGTCCAGTCGATCGTCCAGTCTTCTCCGGTGATCCATGTGAACTGATTGCTGTTACCGGGATACGCCACCTTGTTATAGCCTATCCAGATGCTGTTATTAAGCGAGTAGCCTGTTGTATTTGATAAAAGATTGTTGTAAATAAATGTTCTTTCCGCATTGGAAGTAATTGTAGAAATATATCCTCCCACTTGTTTTGCAAAAGTAAATGTGTCGTAGAAGTTTTTTGCACCTCCCAACTGATAAGCGCAATATGTATGACCATTTGCTCCTGTTCCGGACCATTTTTTACATCCTCTTTCTGTAACGGAAACTCCTCCAAAGGTTGCCGGAACCGCTCTCTGAGAAGTTTTAACAGGAATGTACCCTAAAATTGATGTACTGAAACCTGTAGAATTTGCAGAACTGCTATTGCCTGTGGTAAGAAGTGTTACAACCCAGGTTGTTCCGGAGGTGAGCCCTGTATTTTTAACAGTTGCATAATATCCTGCGGGAATCGTAAAACCAGACTGATTGACCGCTGTGGTGGAAACATCTATTTTTTCCGTACCACTAAGATTAATTGTTACATCAAAATTACTTCCGTTACGGATTTCATAGATTCTTCCTCCGAAAGTTGCCGGTGATGCTAAAGCTGCCGGAAGAGTCCACACAGCAGCAGAGGTTCCTCTGTAGTCTAAATAGTGATCTGAATTTAATAATGAATAGGTGGTTGCCGTTACGGCTTTGTAAGGTGTTGCAAAAGATCCTTTAATGTCGAGTGTGCTTGCAGGATTGCTTGTATTAATTCCAACTTGTGCATTACAAATAAATACAATACCCAGACTTATTACTGAAATAAATTTGTTTTTCATTATCATATTTTTTTACAATTGTAAATATATAAATAATATGATAAATTATTAATATTTTATTAGTTATTTTATTATAAATGTTTGTTTAATTCACAAAAAAGTGTATTTAATTATGTTAAATCACTATTTTTTGAATTTGTAAAAATGTCAAAAATGTGCTTTTTTACGACCTTTTTATTAATCATATAATATAAAAGATGTAAATAATTTAAATGTAATTATTTATGTAATTAAATATGAAATCTGTATTTTTTTAATTTTAAACCTGTTAAAAGTGCTTTTTTTACTAAAGAATTAAGTGAAAAATAAGAAAATATTGATGTTTGTTTTTATCAGAAAGTCACTGTCCGCAATTTTTACTTTCAAAAAAATGGAATTTGAGCTGAGTGAAATTAAAGATTAGATAAATTTAAACACCATTCCGAACTTAAAAGCGGTTGAGCTTAATAATAAAGGATAAATAAAAAATAACTCTATAAATTAAGGTTTGAAATGCTAAAGAGTTCTTTCCATCTGTTTATTAAAAGATCTGTATAAATATCCTTTTCCAGACCATAAGAACCCAATGCAAAGCCGTCATTCCACTCAACTAATGCAGTTTCTCCGTTTTTCAGAATTCCGAAATCAATTCCGTATGCCTTCGTTCTTTCATCTGAATTTTCGAAATCTTTAATAGCATTTTTTACCGTGTCCATGTTCGGTTTAAGATTTCTCTCTCCGCTGTAATTTTTTATTCCCACGATTTCAGAATGATTCACGAAAACCCGAAACTCAGAAAGCCATTCAACAACAGATGAACAGAATAACGCCGTCTCTTTTGAAAATGATTCAAGGCGGAGAAGATCATGTTGTGAATTGATGACAAGTCCTGTGAAAAGTTTGGTTTTAAATTTCGGTTTTACAAAAGTGTTTAAAGAGTATTCATGACTTTGCATCATGAGTTTTTTCACAGTTGTTTCCCAAACACTTCGCTTTAAATAATGCCTTAAACTTTTAGGGTAAGATGAGGTGAATGGAGTGATCCCCAATCTTTTGAAAATATATACCATTGCTGAATGATCTCCGACAATCAGCGTTTCTTCACTAAGCTGGATGTGATTTCGATGTAATTTTTTGATGGTAAAAAATTCGCAGTCAACTCCTCTAGATTCCAAAACAGTTCTTACCTCCAGAAATTCAGGTTCTGTTTTACCATTGCTGTACTCCTGAATGTAAGCTTTTGTAATCATTAGCGGTTCTAAAATTGTTAGTTGTTTGTGGATAACTTTTAAAAAATTGTGGATAAGTTAAATTTTAACAGAAAGTGAAAATTTATTACATCAGCTCAAAGCTCATAAATAAAGCCGTTTCAGTGGAGTTGCTATATAATTTTGTATTAATTCCTGTAAATTGAAATCCGGCTTTCAGAAAAAATTTTATTGCAGGATAATTGGTATTGCTAAGTTCCGCTTCCACAATTCTGCATTGCAGATTCCGGGCTTCACGGTTGATATTTTTGATCAGTAACCTCCCGAGATTCTGTCTTCTCAACTCCTTATTGATCCAGATATCTTCAATAAAAAGACTGTTGTTTTTCTTCCGGTAGTCGCAGATGATCCATCCGCACAGCTTTTCATCATCAAAAATGCCGAACGAATGACCTTGCTGAATAAGATCGTTAAAACTGGTGATGTCATCAATTTCCGGATTCCCAATCTTTTTATAATGCTGTTTTTTTTCTCTCAGATTAAATTCAAAAGAATTTGCAGTTTCGATGGTTGAAACCACAAAAATCTTTTCAGTTTCGTAGCTTTTATAATCAGGATCAGGAATGAAATTTTCTTCAAATATTTTTAGTTTTCTGATTTCCATGAATTAAAATTTAGAATTCTGGGCATGAAATCTGCTTTTTGTGGCGTACAGCAAAATCTGAATTATAACAAGAACGGAAATCACAACAATTCGTATCATGGCATTTTCCGAAAATCTTTCCCGAATCACTTCCAGATAATTGATCTTTTCAATGGTAAATTCCTTAAGCTGATCTATATTACTGAAAGCATTTACCTTTCCCACTTCAGAATTGATTTCGGCTTCATTCAGCGTTGCTGCAACATTAATGAGGTTGATATTGCTGATGAACAGCCAACCGAATAGCAACAGAGATACTGAAAAAAGAAAGGGTCTGATAATTTTCATGATTAGATATGTTTTTGGGATGCAATAAGTTGTGTTTTTACGTTAATTTCAAAGCTAATTAAAATTGATTTAATTTCAATAAAATAATGAAAATGTTTTTTTAAAGAAGTTACTTGAAAATAATATTGTTGTAAATTCTGAAATTTGATCATTCCATCAGAATCAATTGATGATCATGAATTTTTTACAAAAAACATCTTTGTCTTTTTCAAAATAATTAGGAGAAGTTTCTTTTAATTGATGTCTTGTAAGTTCTGTAATTACTTTGTAGTTAGAATATTTAACAATATTGTACTTGGTAATTCTATAATCGAAAGGTAGATCGATTGATGCATATTTAACTTTTTTATCTTCGAATTGATAATAATTAATGATTTGTTTTCCGGGATAAGAATGTCCTACATCAAAAATAATTTTACCTTCATCCAGAATTAACGGATAATTTTCTGTGAAATATATTGTTTCATTATCTTCATTAAATAATAGAAAATCATCAACTTCAAATGCATTCAGTTTGAAAATGTAAAAATTTTTTTCTTTTGTAATGAGAAAAATCTTTTGTCTTTGACTACAATAAGAGATTTCTGAAATTTCTCCTTTGGAAAAAGTTTTAGCTTTGATGCAATGAGTGGAAATCTTATTAGGAAATTTTTTCTGAAATTCTGTATAAAGTTTCTCATTTTCTTTTATTAACGGTTTTTGGGGTAATATAACCGTATCTTTTAATGATGAAAAGTAATCCGACTGATTGATGAATCTTATAGAAGTATTTGCACTGGATTCAATGTTGAAATTAAAATCATCACAATCAAATGGAATATATTTTTGAGCAGACAATTTTATGAACGGAAAGGCTATTAAAAACAACACAAAATATTTCATAGTTATTAAGTCAAATTAGAACTTTAAAATTAATTATAATTTCACACATCAAAACTTTCAAAACCCTTAAATTTGTGGTCAATAAAAATTTTACTGGATGCTTAGGAAAATTTCGGTTGCGGCGGCTGCTTTTTTGTCCGTCATTACAATCAATGCGCAGAAGAACAAAAATTCTCAGTTGGAAAGACCAAAACTGGTAGTAGGTTTGGTTGTGGATCAGATGAGGTGGGATTATTTATACCGTTTTTATAACAAATACGGCAACGACGGCTTCAAACGACTTTTAAATACAGGATATTCTTTAAATAACGTTCATATTCCCTATGTTCCTACCGTTACAGCTTTAGGGCACACTTGTATTTACACAGGTTCTGTTCCGGCAATTCACGGAATCGCAGGAAACGACTGGACGGATAAGGAAACCGGGCAAAAGGTCTACTGTACCACAGATGAAAGTGTAAAGCCTGTAGGAACAGCCAACGCCAAAGTAGGAAGTCATTCTCCGAAAAATCTATGGTCGACAACGGTTACCGATGAATTGAGACTTGCTACCAACTTTCAGGGAAAAGTGATCGGTGTTTCTTTAAAAGACAGGGCTTCCATTTTACCTGCAGGACACACACCGAACGGAGCTTTCTGGTTTGATGATTCTACAGGAGACTTTATCACAAGTTCATGGTACATGAATGATCTTCCACAGTGGGTAAAAACATTCAATTCTCAGGATTTACCGGATAAATTGGTTGCCAACGGCTGGAATACCTTGCTTCCGATCAATCAGTATACAGAAAGTTCTCCGGATAATTCTTCATGGGAAGGATTGTTGGGAAGTGCCAAAACGCCTACTTTTCCTTACAGTAATTTAGCTGCTGATTATCAGGCTAAAAAAGACAATATCCGTTATACACCATTCGGAAATACATTAACGCTGAAATTAGCGGAAGCCGCAATTGAAGGCGAAAAATTAGGAGGAGACGATGTGGTGGATATGTTAGCGATTAATTTGGCATCAACGGATTATGCAGGACATAAATTCGGTCCGAATTCTATCGAAGTGGAAGATGTTTATCTGAGACTCGATAAAGATTTAGCCCAGTTTTTCAGTTATCTGGATTCCAAAGTAGGAAAGGGACAGTACACGGTTTTCCTTTCGGCAGATCATGGTGGCGCCCATTCTGTAGGATTCTTACAGGAACATAAGATTACTACAGGTTTCTTCGGAGACGGAATGGATAAAAACGTCAATCTTAAGTTAAAAGAAAAATTCGGGGTTGATAAACTGATCAATGCAGTGGATAATTACCAGATTTATTTCGACAGAAAATTACTGAAAGAAAATAATATCAAGTTAGAAGACGTTGTAGATTTCACGGTAAAAGAAATTGAAAGCGATCCTTCAGATTTGTATGCTGTTCCGGTAAATAAAGTTTCGGAAGCTTCTATTCCGGAGCCTATCAAGCAAAGAATCATCAACGGAATCAACAGGCAGAGAAGCGGAGATATTCAGTTGATTTCACATGATTCCATGCTTCCTCCGTATTCAAAAACAGGGACAACGCACAGTGTATGGAATTCTTACGACTCGCATATTCCTTTAATATTTATGGGATGGGGAATTCAACATGGTGAAAGCAATAAAGCGTACTTCATGACCGATATTGCACCTACCGTTTCTTCATTGCTTAAAATTCAGTTTCCAAGCGGAAATGTAGGAAATCCGATTACGGAAGTGATTGGAAAATAGTACTTTCCTTTAAAGATAAATGATAAAATCCTTAACCAAAAAGTTAAGGATTTTTTTTGTTTTTAAACGTAAATTTTACTGTTGTCTATTTTTACAATGTTTTGCTGCTCCATTTTTTTAATTGCGCGGATTACGGTTTCTATCCGCATTCCTGTGAGGGAGGCTAATTGCTGTCTTGTATAAGGAATCACAAAGGAAAATTGTTCTTCAAAACCAAAATGAGCTTTTACATGAGACATAATAAGGGTAAGCTTTGTAATCGGATCTCTGAAAGAAAACGGTGCAGCAGTGATATGTCTGTAACGCATACGGTCTGCGGTGTAAGAATACATAGTGAGAAGAAGTTCAGGTTTTTCTAATAAAAGTTGTAAGAATTTATTTTTTTCAAGTCTGATGATTTCACAATCTGTAATTGCAACTCCGCTTACAGCATATTTTTTATTGTGGAAAATATACGTTTCGGCGAGGCAATGACCATCAAAAGGAATTCCATGAATAAATTCTTTGCCGTCTTCCAGAAAGCTGCTTATTTTTACTGTTCCGGTTTTTATCTGCAGATAATATTTCGGAGTGCTTTCTTCCTTAAAAACATAATCTCCGGAATTATAGTGTTGCATTTCAGCGCCATGAGAAAACAAAAGGTTTTCACAAATGATCATAAGTTTTTTAGTATTAATTTGATCTAAAGTTAACAATTTGTAAAGTGTATTGAAAATTTATTAATACCACATAGATGCCTTAAATATGCCTTGATTTTAAGAAATGAATCATTGCTATTGGTACTTTTTTAAGATTAAACTTTAATGCATAAAAAAACCGCAGATTAATCTGCGGGCTGTATATTGTTTTATTCTTCCTCTTCGTTCAGGTCGTCTTCATCATCTTCATACTGTTCGAGAAAATAAGTGAAAGTAAAATCTTCCGTTTCTTCTTCCGCATCTTCAAGCGTGAGAAGAAGATCTTCAAAAATTTCCAGCTGATCGACCGTCATATTTACAAACTCAATGTGAAGGGGCATTTCCAGTTCTCCTGTAATTACATCAGAAAGTGCATCCAGATTATCTCCGAAATGCTCAGGAAGTTTGATCTTTTCTTTCAGTTGGGCATAGAAATCTTCATAATCTCCGATGTCCGTAAAATCTATATATATTGTACTCATATCAATTAAATTTCCAGTTTTTACTTATTAGAACATTTTTACATTTTTTGCAAAAGTCATTTTCTTCGTTTGTAGGATTTTTGCCTTCTGCGTCTCTCATAAAACATATTTTTGTAGGGCAGTGTTTTAAGCCTTGTGTGTGACCAAGCTCATGAATGGCAATTTTAAAAAACTGTTCATTAGAATTTTGTTTGTTTAATCTGAAGTCGGATGCAACGCAGGCTTTTCCGGGTCGGAATCCTAAACCCATCACTCCGAAATCTTTTATTTTTCCTTTCGTTACACTTATATCTTTTGAAGTTAATCCAATGGTAATAAAGTCATCTTTCGTTTCTTTATTTAAATATGAAATGATAGAATCAGCTCTATAGCGGTTTCTTGGTTTGTAATAAGTATTCTCAGGAAAATCAATCGGCTTCAGAATTCTCACATTCGGGCAAATCTTTCCTATTTCTTTGGCTATAAAGTTTACTTTTTCTGTTTCAATATCTTTAAATGGCTGGATCAAAATTGTTGTTTCCTTGCCTTTTTCTATAATTTTCTGCTTTTTTTCTGAACATGAAAATACTACAAGCAAACAGAATAACATATGATAAAAATTACTGCTTTTCAAAACTCTTATAATGGTTTTTCGTCAGATAAACATCACCGTCTTTCGTGAAAACAATCCGGTCTGCATTTCTTTTTCCACAATGATAGTTCACATCGGCTTCAAAATACTTTTCTCCTTCAGGTAACGTTCTTTCCCTGTTGCTGAACTTATCTCCGCCAATTGCTTTTCCCGGCAAAACCTCACACAGATTTCCTTTGGAAGGATTCCAGCCCATATTTCTTGCTTCATTTTTGGTGATGTAATACTCAGGAAGCTGATGATTTTTTTTAACATAAGCAATAACCCTTTTTTCTTCCGTCAACTCATCGATAGATTCCTGACTCGAATATGCCGAACCCGAAATCTCAGAACTGCCGTATTCAATTATTGGATTTTTAGAGGAAATTTCCTTTTTATCCGCAATGAAGTTGTTATAAACGTACATTACAGACATCCCGAAAAGAAGCCCTAAACAAATGAAAAATACAGATCTTATTTTACCATTCATAGTATTAAATTAAAAAATGTAATAATAAGTTTGTTTAAACTTTTATTAAACCGCAAAAGTACAAAAGACAATCTTAAAGCGAATTTCTATAATAACCAAAGCGCTCAAAAGAATAAAAATCAAAGATTTTTAAAAACTATTGTGAACTTTTTCATTTATAATGATCAACTTTAAATAAAATTTTAGTTTATCTTTTGTCACTTTTGCGGTTAATTCTGAAATAGTTTAAACAACTTTAATGTATCAATCTATCAGTTTAGCAATCCATTGTTACATTGTTAGACTGATATATTGTTAAATTAATTAGTTCTCCAGTCTTCCGGAATATCGCAGATCGGAATCGGAACCATTTTATGTTTTGCCGCTTTATGCATTCTGTCGAAAATCTGGAAAACTTCTTTATCTCTGCCTTCGTAATCTTCTGCTGTTTTTGTTCCGTATTCTTTCTGGATTTTTTCCAGTTCAGGATAGGTTGCCCCGATTTGGTCTTCGTCCGTTCTTTCTGCATCCCAAAGTCCGTCCGTAGGAATCGCATTCTGAATGCTTTCAATTAAATTTAAAGCTCTCGCTAATTCGTAAACTTCCGTTTTATAAAGATCCGCGATTGGAGAAACATCTACACCGCCGTCGCCGTATTTGGTGTAGAAACCAATTCCGAAATCTTCCACTTTATTTCCTGTTCCGCACACTAAAAGTCCGTGAAGCTGACCGAAATAATATAAATTAAGCATTCTGAAACGTGATCTTGTATTCGCAAGAGCCAGATTGTTATTGGGATTTCCTTCTGAATGTGCGCTGACAATATTTTCAAAACTTTCGAAAACAGGAGTTAAGTTAACGGTTTCTGATTTTACATTTGGAAATTTCTTTTTCAGATCCTCAATATGATCCTGCGCTCTGTTTACCTGATCTGCTTTTTGACGGATCGGCATTTCCAGCGCAAGAACTTCAAGCCCTGTCATCGCACAAAGGGTAGAAACGACACCCGAATCCACACCTCCCGAAACTCCGATTACATATCCGTTTACTTTTGCTTTTACGGCATAATCTTTCAGCCAGTTTACAATATGGTCTATAACTTTTTGTGTCTGCATTGTTTATATTTTTGTCTGTTTTTATTTAAAGGAATTCAAAATTAAAAATTCTGAATGTTTATTTGATGTAATTTTTATGTTGAAGCTCATACCAGAAGCAGATTCCGTCCGGTTCAGTGAATTCGCCGGTTTTTTCGAAGCCTAATTTTCTTAAAATATGATTGGAACCTTCGTTTTCAGAATGAGCATGAGCGTAAATGGTTTCAGCTTTCAGATCATTAAATCCAAAATCAAGCGAAGCTTTTGCCGATTCCAGCGCATAACCTTTTCCCCAGTATTCCGGGATGAAACGATAGCCGAGATCGTAAATGTTATTGTAACCGTTTATTTCCTGAGTAATTAATTTCAGTCCGCTCCAGCCGATCAGCAGCCCGGTTTCTTTTTCAATTACAGCAAGTCTTCCGACACCGTTATCAAGATATTGCTGCTGAATCATTTTAATTACATTTTCAGATTCGGTGATGTCGGAAAGAGGAGGCATTCCGATGTATTTCATCACTTCAGGATTGGAATCAAGAATAAACAGACGTTCTGCATCTGTTTCTTCAAATTTTCTCAGAATAAGTCTTTGTGTTTCTAAATACATAAAATTACTGTTGCTGAAATCCGAAAATCGTTACATTGGCTGCTCCTTTTTTAATGTCTGTTTCCTTGATCGGATTTTTCATCACGTTTAAGGTTTCCAGATTCATATTTTGGGAAATATCTAATTTTTGAATCAGATTATGCTCAAGATTTAACTTTTTAAGATATTTAAGCGAGCTTAGATCAATGGTCTTTATTTTATTTAAAGATACGGTTAATTGATCAATTCTGGGCGTCGTTTTCAGCGAAATATTTTCAATCTGATTGTTGTCGAGATACAGTGAAGCCAGAATTTTTAGATTTTCTGCCTTAAAATTTGAAATTTTACATCCTGTACACGAAAAAAGCTGGAGATGATCCATATTTTTCAGGGAAAGATTTACAATGCTGTTATCATCCAGTACGATCATTTTTGCATTTTTAAAATAGGGAAGATCTTCTGCATTTGTAATGCCTTTATTCACTAAAAATAAATTTTCAATTCTGTCGGCTTCAAACTGATTCATTTTTCCGTCTTTGTTCAGATCAAAATTTTCAATCACCGCTTTTTCAAGATTTTTATCCTTAAAAATGAGGCTTTGACTGTAAAAACAGGATACAGAGAAAATCAGAATGAGGATCGGAATTATTTTATTTTTCATCATTACATTATGTTTAAATCCGTATTTTTGTACACTTAAATTTCATGTAAAAGTATGAAGATTTTCAGAATTACTGCACTTTCTTTAGTATTAATTTTAGGATTGAATTCCTGCAAAAAAGAATCCGGGAATCAATGGAACGTAGAAATTACAAGTCCGGCGGAAAAAGTAGAAATTACAGATATTTCCAAGGAACTTTACGATCCGAATGTTTCATCGGAAAGCTTTAAAGCTAAATTTCCTTGGTTTCAGGGAACGGTAAGCGATGCAGATTTTGCCAAAAGAAGAGTAGATGCTGAAGAAATTAAAATTTACCAGGAAGCAGTCGCAAAAATAGATCAGAAAAAACTGCAGACCGATCTTCAGGATTTGTTTTCGCACATCAGATTTTATTTTCCTTCCTTTAAAAGTCCGAAAGTATTTTTATTTTCATCGGCTTTGCAGATGGTTCAGGATCCGATTTTTTATGATGCGAAGGGAAATCAGCTTTTTATTGATATGACAGGCTTTATGGGAGACGGAAATCCCAATTACAAAGGACTGGAAATGTACTTCCAGAAATCCATGAACCCGAATAATATTGTTCCGAAAGTTGCACAGATTTTCGCGGAAGGTTTTGTAAAAGAATCTCCGGATCATCAGAAATTTATCGATATGATGATTCTCAACGGTAAAATCATGATTCTTAAAGATGCTTTTTTACCCACATATCCGGAATATCTGAAAATGAACTACACCCAGAAGCAGTATGAATGGGCAGTTTCCAACGAAGCTAACATCTGGAATTATTTCGTGGAAAATAATATCATTTTTGGAGACGATCACAGATTGGAAGACCGTTTTATCGCTCCGGGACCATTCTCGAAATTTTATACAGAAATTGATAACGAATCTTCTCCGCAGATTGCCATTTTCACAGGATGGCAGATCTGTAAAGAATATCTGAAACAGAAACCGGAAACCAAACTTCAGGATTTCTTAGGATTGGATGCAACGGTGATCTTTAACCAGTCGGGCTATAAACCGAAAGTAAAATAAAAAGTAATACGCTGAATGTAAAATATTCGGCAAACAATATATAGTAGAATAAATAGAAAATTATGAGAAAAACTCAGATTACGATAGATGTAGAACTGGATGAAAACCACATTCCGGAAAATATCACCTGGAACGCACAGGACGGCGGAATTGAAAAAGAAGAAACAAAAGCAACCATGATCTCCGTTTGGGACGAAAAAAATATGGAAGCTTTGAGAATTGATCTCTGGACAAAAGAAATGCCGGTGGATCAGATGAAAATGTTCATTCATCAGGTGCTTGTTTCTATGGGAAATACCTACCAAAGAGCAACAGGTGAAGAAGATGTGGCACAATGGTTGGAGCAGATGGCAGAAGAGTTCGCAGTAAAATCGGCGATAAAAATGTAAAAAAAGCGGGATGATGGAAGCCTGATGTTAGAAGTTTACAAAAGCATCCATCTTCCATCATCCAGCCTCAAATCAAAAATATAAAACAATGAATTTTAATACAAAAGTAATACACGGAGGACAGCATCACGAATCTGCAACGGGTTCTGTGAATGTACCTGTATTTTTAACGTCTACCTTCGCACAGAAAAGTCCGGGAGTACATTCCGGTTACGAATATTCCAGAGCGGCAAACCCTACAAGACAGGCTTTGGAAGACTCTTTGGCAAGCATCGAAAACGGAGCGAGAGGTCTGGCTTTCGGTTCCGGTTTGGCGGCAATCGACTGTGTTTTAAAATTATTAAATCCTGGAGATGAAGTGGTTGCAGTAGACGATTTGTACGGAGGAACATACAGAATGTTCACCAGACTTTTCGAAAAATATCAGTTGAAATTTACCTTCGTGAATTTTGATGATGTTTCTAAAATCAATGACGTTATTACAGATAAAACAAAACTAATCTGGATTGAAACGCCAACCAATCCTTTAATGAAATTGGTTGATATTAAAGCAGTTGTTGAAGTTGCTAAAGGAAAAGATATTCTGGTTGCAGTGGATAACACTTTTGCTACACCTTATCTTCAGAGACCAATTGATTTGGGAGCCGATATCGTTATGCACTCTGCAACAAAATACTTGGGAGGTCACTCCGATGTTATTGCGGGAGCTTTAATTGCAAAAGATGCCGAACTTGGAGAAAAACTTCACTTCATTCAGTTTGCAAGCGGAGGAATTTTGGGACCTCACGATTCTTATTTGGTGTTGAGAGGAATCAAAACACTGGCTTTAAGAGTTCAGAGACATTCTGAAAACGGAATGGCGGTAGCGAAATACCTTGATTCTCATCCTGCTGTAGATCAGGTAATTTACCCGGGATTAGAATCTCATCCGCAACACGAACTGGCAAAATCTCAGATGAAAGATTTCGGGGGCATGGTTTCCTTCACTTTCAAATCAGGTAAAAAAGAAGATGCCATCAAATTTTTAGAAAGAGTAAAAGTATTCACTTTAGCTGAATCTTTAGGTGGAGTAGAATCTCTTGCCAATCATCCTGCTTTGATGACTCATGCTTCCATTCCAGCAGAAAAACGTGCAGAATTGGGAATTACAGACGATTTGGTTCGTTTAAGCGTAGGAATCGAAGATGCAGAAGATCTTATCGCAGATCTGGAAAGAGCTTTTTCTTAGTTTCAAAACAATTTATAACACTTTGCCATTCTGTATAGAACGAATTGGAGTAAAGAATCTAAATAGAATTTATTTAAATTTTTGGAGCTATTTCCCGCTTTCCACTATATCTTTTGCTACGCTTTGCTTCACAAAAGGATGCCGTTGCAATCGTGGCTAAGGTTGTAGTCAATTCTTTCAGTATTTGAAAAATACGATTAAAGTTTGTCATCCTGAAAAGATCTTTAGATAGTGTTAGAAAGTCGCTTGAAAAAATTAGAGCCAAGATTCCTGTGGAATGACAAACATTAGAATAGAAATTCAAAAATTTATTAAAAAAGATTCTTCCTAACGTCAGAATGACAGAGTGTTGAACAACATTTTAAAATAAAAACAAAATGAGAAAGATCCAGATTTTATTCCTGTTAATGGTAAGCCAGATTGCCTTTTCTCAGGTTAAAAATACTGACGAACTGTACAAAACGGCGAAAAAATTAGACAGTCTGATTTTCGATATCGGATTCAATAAATGCGATCTTTCTCATTATGATTCTATCGTAAGCGAAGACTTGGAATTCTACCACGATAAAGGCGGAATTACTTCCGGAAAAGAAGCCTTCAAAGCCTCCATTAAAAACAATATTTGTGGCGGCCCCAACAAAGTGAAACGCGAACTGATTCCAAATTCTATGAAAGTATATCCTTTATACAACAATAATGTTCTGTATGCTTTTATTCAGGAAGGAGAACATGATTTTGCCGAATTTTACAACGGAAAATGGAATAAAGGAAGCCGTGCAAAATTTACCATTCTCTGGATTCTGGACGGAAAAGACTGGAAAATGAAACACGTTCTCAGCTACGACCATCATTTATAATCTACTTTGTTAAAGCTTTATGAAGTTTTTTTGTGCTTTGACAAAGTTTTAAACTCCCATTATGACAAGAAAAGCCCAACTTGCAGATGTACAGCAGTTATCTGAACTGTTCGATCAGTACAGAATTTTTTACCATAAAGATTCCGATATTCCTGCTGCGGAAAATTTTTTAACAGAAAGAATTGAAAATAACGATTCCGAAATTTTTGTTGCCGAAAATGAAGGGAAATTAGTCGGTTTTGTTCAGTTGTATCCGTTATTTTCCTCCACAAGAATGAAAAGATACTGGCTTTTGAATGATTTGTATGTGAATGAAAATTATCGTGGAAAAGGGTTTTCAAAACAACTGATTGAAGCATCCAAAGAAATGGCAAAATCAACCGATGCCGCCGGAATTCTACTGGAAACCGGAAAATCCAATGATATCGGAAACAAGCTTTACCCAAGCTGCGGATTCGAAATCTACGATGAAGTGAATTTTTACGAATGGAAGATTTCATAATGTAACAGTTACGAAATCTTAATTGTTATTAGATATTACTCATTACCAATTACTTATTATTCATTATATATGACTGATTTTCAAAAATACGTTCAAAGATATTTAGATTTAATTCCCTCAGAAAACTGGCTGGAAGAACTGAAAAGATCCGGAGAAAAAACGGTTGAAATTTACTCAAAGCTTTCAGAAGAACAATCTCTTTTTGCCTACACCGAAGGAAAATGGACGCTGAAAGAACTCCTTCTGCATTTATCCGATACCGAAAGAATCTTTCAGTACAGAATATTGGCTTTTGCAAGAGGCGACCAAAATGAATTACCGGGTTTTGACGAAGAATTATATGCGAAACAGTCTTTCGCGAATGAAAGAACACTAAGTTCATTATTGGAAGAATATCAACTGATCAGAAAATCGTCTCAGATTCTTTTGGAAACTGCAAATTCTGAAGCCTTAAAAAATGTAGGATCCGCCAACGGAAACCAAATTTCTGCCGAAACCATCGGGAAATTGATTGTTGGTCATAATATTCATCATCTTAATATTATTGAGGAAAGGTATTTGCCGAAGTTGTAAAGTTTTTTAATTTTATGTCATTGCGAGGAGCGAAGCGACGAAGCAATCTCATAATTTTAAAGATGAACACAAATGAAACCAGGCTTTGTTTATATTATGACCAATAAAAACAATACGGTTCTTTACGCTGGGGTAACATCAAATTTACCAAAAAGAATTTATCAGCATAAAGAAAAGATTTTTGAGCTAAGCTTTACATCTAAATATAATATTGACAAACTTGTCTATTGGGAATCATTTCAGGAAATAGGAGATGCTATTTTTAGAGAAAAACAAATTAAAGCAGGTTCGAGACAGAAAAAAATTGATTTAATAAATTCAATTAATCCGGAGTGGAGAGATTTAACAGAAGATATTAAAGATATTCTCAATCCTTTTTGAGATTGCTTCGTCGCTTCGCTCCTCGCAATGACAGAAAACAATGGAAAAAATAATAGAAATTTTAAAATCCGGCGGCACAATTCTTTACCCAACAGACACCATTTGGGGAATTGGCTGTGACGCTACCAATGTAGAAGCCGTAAACAAAATATTTGACATCAAAAAACGGGAAAAAAACAAATCCATGATCATCTTGGTGGAATCTGAAAAAAGATTACAGGATTTGGTAGATGTTCCGGAAATGGCTTGGGAAATTATTGATCTGAGCGAAAAGCCCGTAACAATTGTTTATGAAAACCCGAGAGGATTGCCAAAAGAATTGTTGGCTGAAGACGGAAGCATCGGAATCCGTCTGGTAAAAAACGACTTCTGCAAAAAACTGATTACAAAACTGAATAAACCTTTGGTTTCTACTTCTGCCAATTTCAGCGGTGAAAAAAGTCCGTTAAAATTCTCGGATATTTCTCCTGAAATGATTGATCTTGTAGACTATGCAGTAGAAGAAGACCGCGAAAAAGTTTCAAAATATTCGGGTTCGTCGGTAATAAAAGTCTGGAGCGACAACAGGATAAAAGTTCTGAGAGAATAATCGACCTTTATCATATATTTTAAAGTCTTATTCATCCGCATCGGCAGGATTTCTTTTTTTAGTTTTATCTTTGCAGAACTTCAATCTTAAAACAATTGCGATGGATCATCAAAAGTTTGCTGAAGAATGGATCAAAGCATGGAATTCGCATGATTTGGATACTATTTTATCTCATTATTCAGATGATATAGAGATCGTGACGCCGATGATAAAATTAGCAACAGGAGGAAAAGAAAGTTCACTAAAAGGAAAATCTGCGGTTCGCGAATATTGGAAGACAGCATTGGAAAAATATCCTGATCTTCACTTCGAACTTATAAAATCTACGGCAGGAGTAGATTCTGTGGCTTTATTTTACAAATCCATTATGGATAAACATGCGATGGAAGTGATGTTTTTTAATGAAGATGAAAAAATTAATAAAATGTATGCTCATTACGATTAATGAACGACATTAGTGTATTAGAAAATGAAAATTAACCTTACTCAAAATAAAAATTTAAAACTTTTCAAAATTATTTCGGAGGTTGCAGCCCGAAACAACCAGTCTGTGTATGTCGTCGGAGGCTACGTACGCGATCTTTTGATGAAAAGAAAAGCATCAACGGATATTGATTTTGTGACCGAACAAAGCGGTATCGAGCTTGCCCAAAACGTAGGAAAAGAAATCGATCCGAAAATGAAAGTTTCGGTTTTCAAAACGTATGGTACAGCGATGATCAAATACAAAGATCTTGAGCTTGAATTCGTAGGCGCAAGAAAGGAAAGTTATACCGAAAACAGCCGTAAACCGGAAGTGGAAGGCGGAACCATTGAGGACGACCAGAAAAGAAGAGATTTTACGGTGAATGCCATGGCAATTTCGTTAAATCAGGATAATTTTGGTGAACTAATCGATCCCTTCAATGGAGTAGATGATCTGGAAAAAGGAATTTTAAGAACGCCTCTGGAACCTGCACAAACCTATTCTGATGATCCTTTGAGAATGATGAGAGCCATCCGTTTTGCTTCTACGCTTCAGTTTCAGATCGAAGAAAATTCTCTGGAAGCCATTAAGCAGGAAGCCGAAAGGATCAAAATTGTTTCGATGGAAAGAATCATGGTGGAATTTAATAAAATCATGCTTTCCAAAAAGCCATCTATTGGTCTGAAATTAATGGAACAGACGGGTTTAATGAAATTAATTATTCCTGAACTGATTGATCTGAAAGGAGTAGAAGAAGTGGAAGGACAAACCCATAAAGACAATTTTTACCATACTTTGGAAGTGGTAGACAATATTTCTGAAAACACCGATAATCTGTGGCTTCGTTGGTCTGCATTGCTTCACGACATCGGAAAAGCACCGACCAAAAAATTCGTTGAAGGAACAGGATGGACATTCCACGGACACGAGTTTTTAGGCTCAAAAATGGTAAAAACATTATTCCAGAGACTGAAACTGCCTTTAGGTCCGGACATGAAATATGTTCAGAAGATGGTAAAACTTTCGTCTCGACCGATTGCTCTGATTACCGATGATGCTTCGGATTCTGCGTTGCGAAGATTACTGTTTGATGCAGGAGAAAATATGGAAGATCTGTTTACCCTTTGTAAAGCCGATATTACGACCAAAAATTCTAAAAAGCAGGAGAAATTCAAGAAAAATTTTGAATATGTTGCTGTTAAGATTAAAGAAGTTGAGGAAAAAGATCAGGTAAGGAATTTTCAGCCGCCAATTTCAGGAGAAGAAATTATGGCAATGTTTAATTTAAAACCGGGTCGCGAGATCGGAATTTTAAAGGAAAAAGTGAAGGAAGCCATTCTGGAAGGCGAAATTGGAAACGACAGCGAGGAAGCGAGAACTTTCGTGATTGCTGAAGCGGAAAAGCTTGGATTGACACTTGCCTAAATGCTTTTCGGGACATTTGATTATATCATTTTAGTATTAATTTTCCTTGTCAACATTGTTGTCTGGAAGTTTAAAATAATTAAAAAACGCAACTGGATTTTATATCTGGTTGCGTTTTTATTTTTTGGATTTGTTATTCAGCTTTTATCTGTTGATTTTGAAATTGAAAAAGCGACAAAAGATCAGCCAATTGTTGATAATTTTACATTGCTTTATACCTATTTCAGGTTTCCTGTTTGGTGGTTTGTGGGTATTCTTCAGCTTCTTATTTTAAGGAAATTTATTAACTGAGTATTTTAAGCATAATTTTATTTCTTTGTATTGTATAAAAGAAATGATAAACATTCAATTCTTACTATAGCAAAGACCTTAAAAAATTAATTCACATAAGCAGCATTAGATCCGATTCCTGTTACGAATTTTTTCAGAACTGTTCCTGAAGTGTTATATACTGTAACTTCAGATGGAGCGGTAAAACCTTTTACATCGGCTGCAAAGATTTTTCCGTCTTTTACAGAGAAGCCATACAGCGTAAAATATTGTCCTCCGTCTACAAAATTATTGATTAGAGGGGCAGAAGGAGCCGTTGTCGAATTCATATCCATTGTATAAATCTTGTTCGAAGAAGTAAAGTAATATTTTCCACCATCAATTTCAAGATTTCTTGCATTGGCGATACCGGTTAAAGTCGTAGTTTTTGTAATCGTTCCTGCAGGAGAAATTTCATAAATGTAAGAATTAGATGCTCCTGAAGCAATTACATACACATTGTTATTGTAACTGATGGTTTTTTCGATTTCACCATTTGGAACAGAAACTGTGTTGATGATCTCATTGGTTGAAGTATTGATTCTTGTAAGCGTACTTCCGTAGCTGTAAGTAGCATTCTGCACAAATACCGTTCCTCCTGCTTCTACCACTCTTTCCGCTGTAGAAGTGGAAGCGAAAGGAATTTTCTTCACAAAAGAAAGATCAGAAAGCTTGTAAACATTCACATATTTTCCTCCGTTATACTTATCGTTAGACACATAAAGATTTCCGTTGCTGATCGTCATATATCTCGGATTATCCAATTGTGCTGTAATTTCTCCGGTTTTTTTGAAATTATAACGGTTAACAACCTGTACTTTATTAGAATTGTTCAGAAGCAAAAAAGCTCTGTCATCACTGAATGTGATCGTCTGCAAAACATCACCCAGATTTTCATTATTATTTTTCTTATAAATATCGTTTTCCAATACAGAAAGATCTTTAGAAATAAAAGAAACACTCGCTGTAGGTGTTCCGAAGTTCCCTTCATTCGCAATAAAATATCCGTTTTCATAATCACCTCGCGACGGCATTACATATTCATCATCACTACATGAAACATTAATCACAAGGATCAAAGCCAGTAAAAGCTGAAAAAGTCTGTTGAATTTCATAATATAATAATTGATTTTAAAAATTTAAGTTGATGTAAAAACTGTAGTTTCTTTTAGGTAAAGGATAATAAGCCATCGTTTCATAGATCTCGTCGGTAATATTATTTACCCTCAATCCTAAAGTATACTTTTTGGCAACCGTTGCAGACAATCCTGCATTCAGGACGAAATATGGTTTTATAAGATAATCGTTATTCTCATCAGAAGTGGTAAAAGTCTTACCCGTAAACATTCCCTGAACATACAGATTCATAAATCGGTACTGATAATCTGCATTCCCGAAAACCTTATGAAGAGGAACATACATCAGCTGATTTTTCGTCTCAAGATCTACAGATCTCGTATAGCTGTATCCCGTATTTATTTTTAAAGAATGTTCTTTAGAAAACTTGTGCTGAAATCCAATTTTAGACTCAAGACCATAAGACTCAACATTTCTTACGTTTCTTGGTGACCAATATCCCATAGAAGTGGGAATCCATTGGATCATATCCTTTATTTTCATGTAATAAGGCGTGAGACTCAAAATGAATTTTCCGAACGCCAATTCGTGGCTCATTTCAGTCTGCAAAGACGTTTCAGATTTCAGATCTAAATTTCCACCCGGATTCCAGTAAAGATCATTAAAAGAAGGAAACCTGAAATTCTTTGAAAAACTTGCCCCTAAACTATACCAGTCAGAAACCTTCCATTTGCCTGAAAAAGAATAGAGTAAAGGCGATTCTATATTTTCAATAAAATCCTTCTTGATTCCGGCTTCCAGTCTCAGCTTTTGGGTAGGGAAATATCTCAACAATCCTGCAA
The DNA here is from genome assembly GCF_014218915.1 of Chryseobacterium sp. C2(2020). Lineage (NCBI taxonomy): Bacteria > Pseudomonadati > Bacteroidota > Flavobacteriia > Flavobacteriales > Weeksellaceae > Chryseobacterium > Chryseobacterium sp. C2(2020). Next base: position 83,764 of record NZ_JACLCT010000002.1, on the reverse strand, counting down.
CAGAATAAATATTTCTTCTTACATTCTCAATTCCGGATTGATAGCCCTCTCCTTTATTGATCTGATACTCCCCGATAAGATTAACATTCAGTTTAGGCGTGATGAAATAATTGAAATCATCTTTAAAAATTAGGATTTTTCCCGTTCCGCCACTGGTTTTAGGAGCATCAAAAACTCCGAAATACTGGAAGTTTTCTTCCGTGTAAGCCGCTTTCAGGCTGTTTGAAATCGATTTTGAATTCACATCGTGGGTAAGAAGGCTTCGGAAAGTCTGCGCTGCATATTTCGTCCGGTTGCCGTTTTCCGTGAAAATAGGATAATTCTGTTCCGCGTCGTACAACTGACTTTGCCACGAGATTTTCTGATTTCGGGCAATTTTGTAACTGAAGCCAATGTTCGCTGTACCGTTAAAATATTTACCGTTTCGGTTGATATACTGCTTTTCAGGAACCTCATAATTATTTTGACTGATGAAATAATTTCCGGATGCCTTAAAACTGAAATCCGCATTGCTGAAAGAAGTTTTGAAATAATTCTGGAACGTCTCATAAGAAGCCACTTCACTATGTAAAGTTGCATGAAAACCCTCATTAAATTTCAGCTCATTGTTAAGGTGAATACTTCCTCCGATCGCTCCGCTTCCGTAAACCACACTTCCGCCGCCGGCTTTCACTTCAAGCGCATCGTAGCCGAAAATCGCGATATTATTAACATCTCCCTGTCCTAAAAGAACAGAATTGATGTTAATCCCATTCCACACAAAAGCAGTTTGCTGCGCCGTTGTTCCCCTGAAAGAAGGTGAAGAAACCGCACCGCGGCCATTTTCCTTAATATAAACAGGCGACTGAAAACGTAACGTTTCAGATAGATTAGCGGAATTTTTTTCGATGTCTTTGGGAGTAATTGTAGTAACCGGATGAAAAAGTTTTGCCTTATTCATCTGATTGTCAAAAACATAAACGGTGTCAATAGTTTTCTCCTGCGCGTAAAGAAAACAACCGTATGATGCAAAAAGCAGTACTAAAGATCTTTTTAATGCCATTCCTATTTTACTTTTCCTCCGAAAGCAATGTTTTTAAGATTACATTTTGGCAGGTCTCCTGACTTTCGCTTTCTACACCTTCCCGTTTTCACAGTGGTTTATCGTAGAAATCTTATATGCGATTTACAGTTGCGGGGACAGTTTGGGATTTTCGCCCAATTCCCTTTTCATTCCAAATTAATGGAAACCAAAATTTTTGCAAAGATAACTTTTTTAATTTATTGACAAAAAAAATACCCATTAAGTATCTTTTTAATAAAACAATGATTTGTTGCATTACATACGAAAAACAATTTCAGAAGCTATTTCCAGCTTTCGCTACTCGCTTTTTTTGGATTCGGCGGCGGCTTTTGCCGCCGCCGAATCCAAAAAAGAGCTCAGACATGCCGCTCAATCTGGGCTAGGAAAATAAAACCGCAGAAAATAAACAGCTTTATAAAATTCAGATTCTATTGAAAAATAAATAATTATTTTAAGTAAAAATTATTTAAAATGTATTAAAATCTTACTTTAAGTTTCTTTAAACTCATTTTAAATTTAGCCGCAAAAAAGACAAAAGACTTTATTGGATTTATTTAAGTATTTCAAAAGTCTGCAAAGAGAAAAAATCTTTGATCTTTTAAACTTATGTGCTCTTTTTTCTATTGAAGGATTAAACTTAAAAAACTAAAGTGTTTAAATCTTTTGTGGTAAAAAGCATAAACAAGTTTTTTAATTACTTTAAAATAAGCATCACTAAGGAAGAAAATCAAAGATTTTCAAAAACTAATGGGTTCTTCTATTTTAAATACGCATCATTTAAAATCTTATGTGATGAAAGAAAGTCCCTTCTTAAAAAGCTTTCCCTTAAATCATTAAAATACAAATGAAAAATTCAGACAGAATTTAAGAGTCTGTTTAAATTTTTTTAAAATAAAAATACTCTTATTGAAAAAAAACTAAGGCGAAAGGTCTGATAAAAGTTCTATTCTTTTAAGACGCAAGGAGAAAATTAAAAATTTTCTTTTATAATGCTGATGAAATTTTATCGCAGATAAAATCCTTGTCCCTTAAAGCATAATATTTTAAACAACTTTGCGATTTTGCGAAAATCCAACCTGAATTCTTATTTACTATTATTTAAACATTTTAAAAGTCTGTTTAAACTTTATTTAACCGCAAAAGTCACAAAAGATCTACTAAATTTTTTATTTAAAGTTGATTTTTATTCTTTTGAGCGCTTTGATTATTCTGGAAATTCACTTTAATATTATCTTTTGTCCCTTTTGCGGTTAATTCTGAAATTAGTTTAAACAAGTTTTAACTATAAAAAAGTACCGTCAAAATAAAACGGCAGAAGATCCTTAATAGAATGTACCTTCACCACCTCATCATTCAGATTAGAAAAATAAAGCTCAATATTTTCATTCTGCTTCGTTTCATATTCAATAATACTCTGTCTGCACGATCCGCATGGCGGAATCGGCGGATTTTTCTCAGAAAACTCCTTCGGTCCGCCTACAATAAAGATTTTCTTTATTTTTTCAGACGGAAAATTTGCCCCGATCCAGAACAAAGCAGTCCTTTCCGCGCAAAGTCCCGAAGGATACGCCGCATTCTCCTGATTGTTCCCGGTGTAGATCTCTCCGTTTTCCAGAAGCACAGAACAGCCAACCAGAAAATGAGAATAGGGAGCATAAGCATTCTCGCGCGCTTCTTTCGCTTTTGCAAATAATTTTTTTTCTATATCGTTCAGTTCGCCTTTATTGTTAAAATATTCGTAACTGATATGAGTTTCTTTTTTCATATATTGTGGGTTTAAAAAAAGGGGGATAAATTTACTTTTTTTTCATGAGGTGGGCAACACCATCACATTCTTTAAAAATTTTAAAAATCAGATCAAAAAATGTTATACACTCCAATCAGATTCAGAAATGTTGAGTTGAAAAACCGTTGGGTAATGTCTCCAATGTGTATGTATTCTTCCGAAAACGGATTAGCCAACGACTTCCATTTTGTGCATTATGGAAGCAGAGCGCAGGGCGGAACCGGACTAATCATCCTTGAAGCAACGGGAGTAGAACCGCGCGGAAGAATTACCAACCACTGTATGGGAATCTGGAACGACGAACAGGCAGAAAAACTCCAGAAAATTGTAGAATTTGTACACCAGAACTCAGAAACCAAAATAGGAATTCAGCTTGCGCATGCCGGAAGAAAAGGATCTGCATGGAACAATGTACAGATCCCGATTGAAGAAGGCTGGGAAACCATCGCACCAAGTCCGATTCCGTATCATCCGACCGAAAGAATTCCACATGTTTTAACCATTGAGGAAATTAAAGAACAGGTTGAAAACTTCAGACAGGCAGCAAGAAGATCTGTAGATGCAGGTTTCGATGTCATAGAGATTCACGCGGCACACGGTTATCTTATCCATCAGTTTTTATCACCGCTTTCCAACATCAGAACCGATGAATACGGGGGAAGTTTCGAGAACAGAATACGGTTTTTAGTTGAAATCGTAGACGCCGTGAATGAAGAATTAAATGAAAATGTAGCCTTATTTGTAAGAATTTCCGGAACAGAATATGCAGAAAACGGCTGGGAAATAGAAGACAGTGCTGAGCTTGCTAAAATCCTTAAAAATCATTCGGTAGACTTGGTTGATGTTTCCAGCGGAGGAAATATTCACGGAGTAAAAATTCCGGTTCACGACGGTTATCAGGTTCCGCTTGCGTCACAGGTGAAAAATGAGGCAGAAACAAAAACAGGAGCAGTAGGATTAATTACAAAAGTCAATCAGGCAGAGGAAATTCTGCAGAAAGGAGAGGCAGATTTAATTTTTATTGCCAGAGAAAGTTTAAGAAATCCTTACATCGCCGTTCAGGGTTCCTTTGAAATGGATGAAGACTGCTTCTTTCCGCATCAGTATTTAAGAGCAAAAATTTCTAAATAATTTTTTTATATATTTGAGAATCATAACCCTGTATTAGAATGAAAATAGAAGACTTTATGCTGCCTTGTCCCATCAAGAAATTCTTTGGAATCGACTGTTTTGGGTGTGGAACGCAGAGAGCTATTGTCATGGTTTTTGAAGGCAGGTTTGGAGAAGCATTTCATATGTTTCCTGCGGTATATACTTTATTGCTTTTTTTCGGAACGGTTTTCCTAAATTTTGTAGACAGAAAACGGAATTACAGTAATGTTTTAGTTTTTCTTGCCATCATCAATGCAGTTATTATGGTGACTTCTTATTTTTATAAACATTTATACTTACCTATACATTAATCAATTAAATTATAACTATGGATCAACAAAAATTACCTAACGCAACGGCGGTATTAATCTTAGGAATTGTATCAATTGTCGGATGTTGTTGTTACGGACTTCCGGGACTTATTGCAGGGATCATTGCATTGGTACTGGCTAAAAAAGACGGAGAACTTTACAGAAAAAATCCCACGGCTTATTCAAACTACGGACAATTGAATGCCGGAAAAATAATGGCAATCATCGGAATTGTATTAAGTATTTTATATGTAGTTTACGTTGTTGTCATGATCTCTACTCTTGGCTGGGACGCTATGAAAGACCCGCAACTGATGCAGGAGAGAATGAGAGATTTGATGGGACAGTAATTTCTTATTAGTTTAAAAATAAAAGCCTTCTTTCAATCGAGAGAAGGCTTTGTTATTTCTTAAAGAAAAATTTATTTCACAATAAACTTCAATGAAGAAGCATCTAATTTTAAAATATAAATTCCCTGCTCCAGATTTTTAATTTTAATAGAATTTTTACTGTTTTTAAAAGGCTGATCGATTGTCTGCATTACTTTTCCGTGAAGATTGTAAATCTCCGCTTTCTTAATATTCTGCGTTTCCCCTTTTACAAAAATTTCATTATTGGAAACAGGATTTGGCGAAATCTGTAATGTATTCTGATCTGAAATTAATTCAGAAGAAATACTTGGAGCCTGTCTTGCCGTTCCAGAATAACAGGTCCAGCTCAGATTATCAATAGCAACTCTGTTGGTGGTAGAATTGTTTTCTAAAGTTATAACGACGTTCCCCGAAACATTAATATTGCTGATAGTGGTTGTTGTCGCAGAAGTATTGTAAGGTACGGTTCCTACCGATATTCCGTTTACTTTAACGGTGAAGGTGTCATTAGAACCTGTAAATTTCAGTTGAGTAGTTATCGTCAAAGATCCGATTCCATTCGCTGAACTGCTTGATGTTAATGCGCCATCTCTAATAGTGATTGCTTTGGTGGAAATCGTCTGATCTGTTCTGGAATCTGTTGCTGTCCATGTAATACCATTATTTGTCCATGTTCTTGTGAGATAAGATGCTGAACTTTCAGAAGGAATGGTCTCAAATGTTTCGTTACCGCAGCTTGACGAGCTTGGTGGAGTAGATGTACCTCCGGAACCAGAAGCGGAGCCCCAGATTTGGGTCACGTAGTTAGGATTATCGATAAAAGGATTTCTGTTTCCCTGATAAGTATAAGAAGCATTGTTTCTGTTAATTTCCGCCTGAGAAACGGGATCCTGATTATGCCAAGCCAATAAAACATTCAATTCCCAAGTCTGCAAACCCGGAAAAGCAGAACTGCCCAACATATTTCCGGATGTAAACGTGGAGAGTTTGCTTTGGTATCTCGTCACAAAATAAAATACCATTCTTGCTACATCGCCTTTAAATTCATCAATAGGCTCGAACACTGTTCCCGAGAAACCTGAAGAAACAGAATTTCCAAGCTTAGAACCGTTTTTTGAAGTAAACGTTGCAGTTCCCACCTTTCCGAAAGGATAATTAGAGCGCATTCCGTTTACTTTTCCGTCCGTAGCTCTGATAAAATGGATATCTGAAACCATAGGAGAGGCTTCATTAAAAAAGCTCTGAGGAATAATATGTTCACGGTTATAACAATTTCCTTCCACCGAATACGTTCCGCACTGGTTGGTAACCGGTGTAAATTTGTAAGGATCTGTACCCACAGGTTTTTCCGAATAAATGTCCAGAATAGAACCATCATTCTCATAGTTCTTGTCGATGTCAGTGGTTTTGTACGCCGTCCAAAGTCCGTTATAGCCTTTGTCCAGATGTCCATTCGTGATAATAGTGCTTAATGCCGTTTTTAATGAAGCTCCGGAAAGTCCGTTTGCCGAATTGTAATATCCCGAAGGAGCCTGAGCATTTGCTAAAACAGAAGCAAATACAGCCATTAGTAAATGTTTTTTCATGTCAAGATTTTAGACTTTAAGATTACTATAAATTTATCAATAAAAAATTACGGAATTGTTAAATTTAATTATGCATAGAATTATATCTACTGTTAAATCTTTGCTTTTGTTGAGAATGAGCCTGTTTTGAAGGTCTCTTTTAGATTTTATGAATTAAAAAAAGATAATTTTCATCCTGCGCTTTGGCAGATATTTTGTGCTGTTCTTTATAAATCACCATTATGAATCACAAAATAAAAATCGCACTGGCATTAATTACCGGTGGGACTTTGGTTTATCTTAGCCGAAAGATGAAAAACTCAAAGAATGAATCTGAAATTTTCACAGGAGAAGACGATAACACCTATCAGAAAAATGAAACCTATTTTACAGCAGATGGTAAAATGTACAAAAACGGAAAAGAAGTCCACCTCAAAACCCCTGAAATTTCAGAAAAATCTGTAAACCGAAATTTCCGGAATGAAAGGATTCAGAAAAATTACGATACCCATCCACAAAACGTCGGCTATCATCATAAAGGAACCAGACATCATTAATTCAATAAAAAAGTCAATGCAGTAATTGCATTGACTTTCTTATATATTTGATTGATTTATATCTTATTTCATCGGAGGATAATTCTTCATGATCTCCGCCATGATCTCAGGAATTTGCTTTTGTTTCGCTTTAGGTCTGTCAACAGAAATTCCGCTTCCGATTCCCTGCCAAACCAGTTTGTTGGTTTTTGCATCTACCAGATCCACAATAATGGCTCCTTCATTATAGTTGCTCGTCCATGTTCTGTTCATGCCGATTCCCCATCCGAAAGGTCCGCCCCAACCCCATGCTCCGTAAGGTGAAGTCGTGGTAACGTCCGTTACTTTTTTATGGTTGGCTTTTACATTTACAATCAGATCAGGATTTTCTCCGGATTGAAGACCTTTGCTTTGAAGCTGTCTCGACAGTTCATTCAAAACTCTGTCTTTATCAATATCATTCAGTTTTAAATCATCAATTCTTAATTTATAAGTTTTGTATGAATTAAAATTTGCTGTGTCCGCATAGTCAGAACGTACGTTGAAAGGACTGCATGACGTTAAACCCAAAGTAGCCGAAGCTAACAGTAAGAAGATATATCGCTTCATTTTATTTATTTTTTTTATCGTTTTTAATAAATGTGTCGGTCTTTTTATCGTATCCGTAAGGACAATGTCTACAGCCACTTTTACAGCAATGTCCTCTCTTCAGATGAAACTTTTCCGTAAAAACCTTATACCCCTGCTCGTTGTAGTAAAAGTCTTCACCTTCTTTGATGTCAAAAAGTGCCATAGGTTAAATCTCTAAGTCAAAAAACTTTATATTTGTTAGTATGATAATTATATGCCAAAAGCCTTTAAAAAAATTAAAAATCAACGGCATCGCTCTGTTCCCTTTTATCTTCATTAGGAATCCCGAAGATAAGAAAAATAAAATATTGATTAATCATGAAAAAATACATTTAAGACAACAGTTGGAAATGCTCATCATTTTCTTCTATATTTTTTATGTAATCGAATATTATTACTGGTTTTTTAAACTGAAGAACAGTTATCAGGCGTACAAAAGAATCTCCTTTGAAAGAGAAGCTTATTCCAACGAACATAATTTGAACTATCTAAGGAAAAGAAAATTCTGGAGTTTCAGAAAATACCTTTAAAATCAGGAAGGGTTAAAGGATAATAGTTGTGGGAGATTAGATTTCCGGTAATTCGGCATAAAATTCCCCTCCTCTGGAGGGGTGGCGAAAATTCGAAAGAATTTTTGACGGGGTGGTCAAATATGTAAAAATAAAATTAACCCATCCTTATATTCAATGATAAACCTCACCTGTCCAAAGCAAGACTAAACACCCAAAAAACACTATTTTTGTAAAATAGATTCAGCCTAAATGGTATTAAATATTCCATCCAAAAAAATCCCGATTCAGGAAATTCCTCTTGGTAAAAAAGTGAGACTTTTCATGAAAAGGGAAGATTTAATTCATCCTCAGATTTCAGGAAATAAATACTGGAAGCTTTTTTTCAATATTAATAATTATCTGTCCGGAAATCCGGAAAAACCCTACATCATTACTTTTGGAGGTGCATTTTCAAACCATATTTCTGCCGTTTCAGCGGTTGGAAATTTATCAGATATTCCGACTTTAGGGATTATAAGAGGAGAGGAGCTGAAAGACAAATGGCGCGACAATCCGACTTTACTTTTTGCCAGAAGAAACGGAATGAATCTGAAGTTTGTAACGAGGGAAGAATATCGCCACAAAGAAAAACTGACTGAATTTTTACAAAAAGAATTCCCGGAAGCGCTCATCGTACCGGAAGGAGGAACCAATGAAGCCGCTGTAGATGGCGTAAAAATGATGCTGAATGACGATACAAAAGATTTTGATTATCTTTGCACCGCAGTAGGAACAGGAGGAACGGTTGCCGGAATTTTAAAATTCAGTGAAGAAAATCAGAAAGTTATAGGTTTTAAAGCGGTTGACGATGATTCACTGGAAAATAAAATCGTTAAACTAACTTCTAAGAAAAATTTTGATCTAATAGATTCAGATTTTGGAGGTTATGGCAAAATAAAGGACGAAAATGTCCGTTTTATTAATGATTTTAAAGAGAAATACGGAATTCCGCTGGAGCCGGTCTATACAGGAAAGATGATGCAGAAAATTTTCGAATTAATAGATGAAGATTATTTTCCTGAGAACAGCAAAATTTTGTGCTTCCACACCGGCGGTTTGCAGGGGATTGAAGGAGCCAATTTGCTTTTAGAAAAACAGAACAGAAATTTAATTATATAATTCAAATTGAAAAACATGAAAAGACTTTTCACCATCGTAAGCCTTTTAGTTTTATCAAAATTCTCAGCTCAGACCTGGGCAACCGAAGATCAGTACATCCAGAAATTTGCAAAATATGCAGTGGAAGAAATGGAAAAATATAAAATTCCCGCTTCTATCACGCTTGCACAGGGACTTTTGGAAACAGGAGGCGGACAAAGCCGATTGGCTCTGGAAGGGAAAAACCATTTCGGGATTAAATGTAAGGAAGACTGGACCGGAAAAACAATGAAGCACACCGATGATGCTCCGAACGAATGTTTCCGTGTTTACGACGATCCGAGACAGTCGTATGAAGATCATTCCATCTTTTTATCCACAAGAAAATATTACGCCAATCTTTTCAATTTAGATATGAAAGATTACAAAGCGTGGGCAACAGGTCTTAAGAAAGCAGGTTATGCAACAAATCCCCGATACGCTTCCATATTGATCGGAAAAATTGAAAGGTATAAATTGTACGAATTCGACAATACCAACTCAAAAGAAGCTTTATACGCCGTTCTGAAACTATATCCGGATCTGAAAGACGACAGAACTTTCATGGCTCAGCTGGAACCGGAAAAGTATACCAGAAAAGTAAAAGAACCTGTAACCGTTGAGGTTCCTTACAAACAGACTTCTTACGCTCAGCAACAGAAAAGAGTGGAAAGAATTAAAACAAAAGCAGAAATTCTTAATACTATTCTAATAAAAAGTCATCCAAATGACGGATTAAAGTACATCATCATTCCTGAAGATACCAACGTAGAATTCATTGCCAAAAAATTCAAAGTCAGTGAAAGCAAACTCATGAAATGGAATGAACTCGAAAGTGATGTTCTGAAGAAAAATGAAATTGTTTTCCTTGAATCTAAAAATTCTGACGGAATTACTGCAACCTACAAAGCCGAAGCTGGCGAAGATATGCATGATATCGCCCAGAAATTCGGAATTAAATTAAATAAATTATACGCCAAAAACAGAATGGATGAAGGACAGAAACCTTCCGCCGGACAAGTAATTTATTTGATTGATAAAAAACCCAGAAACTAAAATTTGTTGATGGTTGATAGTTGTCGGTAGATTGTTAAGCCACAACTATCAACTTTCAGCCAACAACGACATATGAAATACCAAAGAAGTTCAGCTTTATTCGAAGAAGCTTACAAATACATTCCGGGAGGTGTAAATTCTCCGGTGAGAGCATTCAAATCTGTAGGAGGAGTGCCTGTTTTTATGAAATCTGCAAAAGGAGCCTATCTTACGGATGCGGATGATAATACGTACATCGATTACATCAATTCGTGGGGACCCGCAATTTTAGGACATACACATCCCGAAGTTTTAGAAGAACTGAAAATTCAGGCTGAAAAAGGATTTTCTTTCGGAGCTCCGACAGAACTGGAAACAGAAATTGCAAAATTCATTACAGAAAACGTTCCGAATGTAGATCAGATCAGAATGGTTTCTTCGGGTACGGAAGCTTGTATGAGCGCGATCAGATTGGCGAGAGGTTTTACAGGAAGAGATAAGTTTATAAAATTTGAAGGCTGCTATCACGGTCATTCAGATTCATTTCTGATAAAAGCGGGAAGTGGTGCAGCGACTTTCGGAAATCCGAATTCTCCGGGCGTAACGGCTGGAACGGCAAAAGATACTTTACTGGCAAGATATAATGATTTTGAGCAGGTTGAAGATCTTTTTAGACATAACCAAGGCGAAATTGCAGCGGTAATTATTGAGCCGGTTGCCGGAAATATGGGCTGTGTTTTGCCGGAAAATGAATTTCTTCAGAAATTAAGAACAATCTGCGACGAAAACGGAGCTTTATTAATTTTTGATGAGGTGATGACAGGTTTCAGATTAGCTTTTGGAGGAGCTCAGGAACTGTACAATGTAAAAGCAGATTTGGTAACATACGGAAAAGTGATCGGAGGCGGACTTCCGGTAGGTGCTTTTGCAGGAAGAAACGAAATTATGGATCATCTGGCTCCAAAAGGAGGCGTTTATCAGGCAGGAACTTTAAGCGGAAATCCTTTAGCCATGAGAGCCGGACTGAAAACTTTACAGTTGATTAAAAATGATCCGGAATTCTTCAACAGACTGGCAAAAACTACGGAAACTTTGGATTTTGAAATCGGCAAAATTTTAAATGAAAAAGGAATTGCCCACAAAATCAACAGAAAAGGATCTATGATGTCGGTATTCTTCCATATTAACAGGGTTTCTAATTTTGATGAAGCTCAGGAAGCCAATCATGCATTGTTCAATAATTTCTTCCATCAGATGCTGCAAAACGGGATTTATCTTCCGCCAAGCGGTTATGAAACGTATTTCATCAGTGATGCGATTAAAGATAAAGAAATTGATATGACGCTGGAAGCAGTAAGAAAATTTGAATATTCTTAGTTGAAACAATATTGAAGGAGTAGATTTATTTCTGTCCTTTATTGAAACAGAATCGGCTTCAGATTTATCTGAAGCCGATTGTTTTATGTTATACAATTAATTTTTACTGTAAAGAAGACCAACCGATTGCCCAAGCCGGATTTCCAAGCTTATTTCCTGCCCCAATTGCATCTGTTTTTTCGTTGTAGGTATTGCTTAAGAGTGTTACACTGGAACCTGAAGTTGAGGTAGCAGTTACTTTATTCGTAACATTTGTATCGAAAAAAGCATCTTTAATTTTACTTTGTCCGTTAATATAGGTCACAGTCGGATCACTTTCAATAGAAAATCCGTTGGTCCAGTTAGAAACCACTACATTTTCAAAACTAGCATACGTTCCGGAATACAATCTGATGGCTTTGGATTCTCCCGAAGCTCCGCCCAAAAGCGTCACATTTTTAACAGTAGGGCTGGAAACTGGAGTTGCAGCAGGATTCGAAGCATTGTTAAGTCCTTTTATTGCGGCATTTCCAGAACCGTTTGTTTTTCTTTTAGTAAAAATATTGGTAGCGGTTCCGATCCATCCGTCTGTCCATACAAAGGCATCATCCTCGTTTCCTATGGAGACGATGTTGGAAAGATTTACCGTTCCTCCATACATCTGGATTCCGTCTTCTGCGCTATTAATCAGAGCAATATTTTCTACCTTCGTATCACTTCCTACCCCAAAAAGAGAAAGTCCGTTGAATTTTACATTGGTTGAAAAACTTACTCCTGCGTTTTCAATTTTCACATACGTCAGAGAACCTGAATTATCTGTTGCCGAAGTTCCTCCGTAAGCGGAATTTAAAATTTCCGAAGCGTTGGTTGTACCGGTATTTACAGGCGCTTTTCCGCAGATAACAACGCCGCCCCAACTTCCCGAAGTCTCTGTGGAAGATCTGAAGGAAACAGGAGAATTAAAGGTTCCGTTCGCAAATAATTGTCCGCCCTGTTCTACCAAAACATAAGAAGCTGCACCCGCTGTTGCAACAATTCTCGTTCCTGCCGGAATAACAAGTTTTCCTCCGTTTTTTACAGTAACAGCACCATTAAGTACATATACTTTTGTGGCATCCAGTGTTACAACCTGTCCACTTGTAACTTCCCCTTTGAAATTACTTGGATCTTTTGCAATTCCTACAACCGGAATAGTTGCAACGTCCTCATCTTCTTTATTACAAGAATGAACAACGAGCGATGTACTGATAATAAAAGCTGCTAAAATATGCTGAAAGCGGTTTTTCATAATGTTTTTAGATTTTACTTCTTTAAACAGATTTTTAAAGATCTGTTTATTTGAAAAGACCAAATTACCATTTTTCTTCTTATTTTCCCAATTGTATTTTAATGAATATAAAATTGTATCTGTTCATGAAAACGGCATCGGAAAAATCTTTCCGATGCCGTTTTTTGAATTTAATATGAAGAAACTAATTACTAACTATTAATTCATCGCGTCAGTCGTATCAAAGCTGGAAAGCCCTGTCCATCCTTTAGCCCAGTCTGGTAAAGCAGTACCGTTACCTGCACCTACTGCAGAATTGTTTTCTGTAAAGATCGAAGTGATGTCTACCGCAGTTCCCGCTGTATTTTTAGCTTTAGATTTTGTCGTAACATTTACAAATCTTAAGTTTTTGATGTAAGAAGCACCCTGGAACCACGTTAAAGTTCTGTCCGTTTCAAAATCAAGACCTGTTGTAAAGTTGGCTAAAACGATGTTATCAAACTGACCGTTAGAACCTGCTCTTACTTTCATCCCTTGAGATTCTGATCCTGCAGTGTTTCCTAAGAAAGTAGCATTGTTGATCATCGGATTAGAAGCTCCGTTTCCGAAAGTTGTGTTAGGATTTGTATCCTGAGTATCGGCTTCGATACCTCTGTTTCCTGGCTCAGCAGCAGTTTGGTATGCTTTCATTCTGGCAGCATAAAGGTAGTTTACTGTTCCTCTGTATCCTTCCGTCCAGTCGAAAGAATCATCTCCGACACCGGTTACCACAACGTGATCCAGATTTACATTTCCACCGAAACACTCAATACCATCATCTGCACCTGTTGTTACATACACGTAAGAAATTGTAGTTGCACTACCAACTCCGAAAAGAGAAAGTCCGTTGAATTCTTTTTCAGGATTGTATTTGAAACCACTGTCTTTAATTACAAGATATTTAATGATACCAGAATTATCAGCAGTATTTGTTCCACCGTATGTTAAATCTCCCAATTCTGAAGTAGAAGTACCTGAAGAAGTTCTGTTCGTAGGAGCGTTACCTAAGATAACAATTCCTCCCCAGTGTCCTTGTTTGTGGGTAGTACCTTCAAAAATTACCGGATTAGAAGAAGTTCCGTTTACGAAAATTTTACCCCCTCTGTCTACGATAAGGTAGTTTGCACCTTCCGCTACCGTAATTCTTGTTCCTGCAGGAATGATAAGGCTTGCGCCGCTTTCTACCATTACCTTACCGGTGATTGTATATACTTTTGAAGGATCTAATGTTATAGTGGTTCCGGCAGCAATATTTCCTTTGAAATTGCTCGGGTCGATTGTCGAAATTGTGTCTGTTGTATCATCATCAGAGTTGCTGCACGAAACGGCAACGGATGAGAATGCCGCAGTTAACGAGAAGAAAAGAGCAGCTTTTAAGATTGTTTTTTTCATAACTTTTTATAGATTTTTATTTTTATTAAAATTTATATGATAGATTTAATCCTAACTGACGACCTTTCGTGTAGTCTTTGTGGATAAATGTTTTCGTGGTGTTTTCCTGTTCGATTTTAAAGTGAGGGTTCAGTAAGTTCTTTGCAGAAATCCCGATTCCGATTTTATTTAAGGTAAAGCTTAAGTTCATATCCAGAATATCTCTCGGTACTTCATAGAAGTTTCCGATGAATCCTGTTCCTACAGAATAAAGGCTTTTACCGATATGAGAATAAGAAACTACAAAGTCTAAGCTGTTTACATTATTCCATTTATAGTTATATCCTACGTTTACGTTGGCAATAAAATCAGCAACTCCCTGGATTTTATCTTTTGGTGTGTTGAATACGATTGTTTTCCCTCCGTTATTTTTAGCAATTTCGTTTTCAGATTTAAATTCCTGCTCAGAATGCATATAAGTTGCATTAAGGAAAGTGTACACTTTAGAATTATTCCACGAATAAAGGTCTTTTCTGAATTCAGCTTCTGCTCCTACAATATATCCCCAATCTGAAATGTTGAAATACGTCATGTCACTTGGTGCAGAACTCGCATAGCTTGTTCTTGCAATCGCGTTCTGGATGTATTTTCCGAAAGCTGTTACAGAAATAAGCTCTCCCGATTTCGGAAACATTTCCCATTTAAGATCTAAATTGTAATTGTCCGAAGGATTCAGGAACTGGTTTCCGTAAGTATTTGTCGTTACATCATAATAAGCAATCGGAATAATTTCTTTTGCCTGTGGTAAAGTATATGATTTTGAGAAAGCCAATCTTAAATTCTGCTTGTCATTAACGCTGTATTTAGCATTTAAAGCAGGTAAGAATTTATTGTATTGCTTATTCTTTTTACCGTCCTGTGCAATTGGATCCAACCATTTCATCTGCATATCGATATAATCGAAACGACCTCCAACCTGAACGATGAATTTATCTGAAAGTGTAATATCCACATTCGCTAACCCTGACTGAATATTCTGTTTTGCAGTATAATAAAAAGGATTAAACAACTTATCAATCGGCTGGAAAGTAATGTAAGAGAATAAAGAGTTGTTTCCTGCATTAATATATCCGTCGATATTGTTAGGATCTACTGGTACCACATTGCTGAAGTTCATACCGATGGTTGTATTTTCAAACCTTCTGTCTTTATACTGTCCGTCGTATCCTAAAGTTACTTTGAATTTTTCAAAAGTCTTGGTAAGATAAGCGTGTCCTAAAACCGTATTATCTTTCAGCTCATCAAAATATCTGTGGTTGTTGATCGCGCTTCCTGCAATAAGCTGAGAGTTTGTGGCATCGATCGTATTCTGAAGACGATCCGGTCTTTTGCTGTTAAGCATATTATAACCTAAAGCCCAGTCTGCAGACCATGTTTCACCCAGTTTGTGAGTACCCAGTAACTGATTTACCCAGGTTGTGGTAATTTTATTATCCCCTCTGTTGATGATTACATTTCTGTCTACATCATAAGAATATCCCTGATAAATTTTTGCCGACTGATCTGAAGAGTGAATGTAGTTGGATGTAAAGCTGATTCTGTGATTCGAGTTGATTTTATATCCTACATTAACTAAAGCAGTAGTATTTGTCTTATAATTAAAACGTTCTACATTCGTATAGTTTTTACTTGGCGTATTATCGAAGAAATAATACCCTTCCTGTCCTTGGCTGTATTCGTAAGAATTTTCAAATCCTGCATAACCAAATAATGAAAGCTTACCGAAAGTAGCCCCACCTTCAATATTCATATCTGTATTAAAAGGATTTCTGGCATTCTTGAAATTCCAGTTTGTCTGGAAAGGATATTTCTGATAAGGATTTCCTTTGGTGAAAGTAGTTTCTTTGTATCCGAAGAATCCGGGTGCTCCGTCCTGAACTTTGAAATCTTTTTTATCGAATGTCTGAAGATTGATGCTGCTTCCTAATCCTACCTTAAAATAAGGCTTTCCGGTGTGCTCTTTAGAAACAATGTTTACATTCGCTCCGCCGAAATCACCAAGCATTTTAGGATTATAAACCTTATCTAAAGAAATATATTCGATCATTGAGGTTTTGAAGATCTCAAGATTGATGTTTTTATATTCCGGATCGTCCGATGGAATCGGCAGTCCGTTTAACGTTGTGCTGTTATATCTGTCACCAAGACCTCTTACGAAGATCTGTCCGCTTCCTTCCTGCTTAGTCGTTCCGGTAGCTTTCGTTACAGCCGTTGCAGCATCTCCTACACCTTGCTTGGCAAGCTGTACAGAACCTACACGCTCTATAACTTCTACAGATTTTTTTTGTAAATTGATAAGGTTGGCTTCAGTTCCTTTTTTAGTAGATCCTTTAATGACTACACCTTCGATTTTCTTTTCTTTCTTTACGGTGTCGTTCTTGGTCTCTTGAGCGTAAAGTACAGTTCCCGATGTTGTTAAAAACAATACTGCGATACTCAGTTTTCTAAAATTCATTTCTTTTTTACTATATTCTTTCGGTGCAAAGGAATAAAGAATTGATGGGGTAAATGGTTTAGGGAAATTTAATTTTTTCTTAACTAAACATTAAGAAAAGAATATAATTGTTAACTTTATGTGAACGATACCCGTTTTGTTAAACAGTGATTAAAATATTATTAACTTTGACTCGTAAAAATTAAAAATGAACCAAAAGAAAATCCTCTTAATCGACGACGAACTGGATATTTTAGAGATTCTGTCTTACAACTTGGAAAAGGAAGGCTACGACATTTATACAGCCACTAATGGAAATGAAGGTATCGACAAAGCAAAGGAAATTGTTCCGGATCTGATTTTATTGGATGTCATGATGCCCGAAAAAGACGGTATCGAAACTTGCCAGGAACTTAGAAAAATTAAAGAACTGCAAAAAACTTTAATTGTTTTTCTTTCTGCAAGAAGCGAAGAATTTTCACAACTGGCAGGTTTTCAGGCAGGTGCAAACGACTACATTGTTAAATTAATCAAACCGAAAATTCTGATCTCCAAAGTAAACGCTTTATTGCAGTTAACTTCTCAGGTTTCAGACAACTCAAAATTAATTGAAATCGGAGATTTAATAATCGATAAAGACAACTTCAGGGTTTCTAAAAACGGACAGCAGTTTCTGCTTCCTAAAAAAGAATTCGATCTTTTGTATTTATTGGCTTCCAACACAGAAAAAGTTTTCAAAAGAGAAGAAATTTTGGAAAAAGTCTGGGGAAATGACGTGATCGTGGGAGAAAGAACCATCGATGTCCACATCAGAAGACTAAGAGAGAAACTGGGAATCAACACGATTCAGACATTAAAAGGAATTGGGTATAAACTTATTGTTTAATACTCAATTTCAATTTCTTACCTTTACATCAACCAATAAAACTTTGTAAAATTGAAATTTTACAGACTCACCCTCGTCGCCTCTTGTCTTCTGACATTGGTGATGTTTCTTTTAGTAATCATTTTCGATTCACTAAAAGACATCTATTACAGTACACCATTCTTTAAAATCGGACTGATCATTTGTCTTGTCCTGATTTTTATCATCAATTATATCGTATTGGAACTATTGTTCAATTATTATGGTAAAAAGCAGGTTCGTGGTCTTTCACAGCTTTTGCCACAGGAAATTGTTCATGATGATGATGAAAATATTACCATTAAAGAACTGGGTGAAAGATTTTCAGACCTTAATCAGCGAAAAATCACCGAGCTGGATATGATGAAAGAAATGGAAAGCTACCGTAAAGAATACATCGGAAACGTTTCCCACGAACTGAAAACACCTCTTTTTTCCATTCAGGGATACGTAGAAACTTTGCGCGACGGCGGAGTGGATAATCTTACCATCCGCGATAAATATCTGGAAAGAATAGATAAATCGGTGGAACGTTTAATTGCCATTGTAACGGATCTTGATATGATCAACAGGCTTGAAGCCGGCGAAATTAATCTTACAGTCTCAAGATTTGACGTTAATCTGTTAATCAAAGAAATTTTTGATCTTCTCGACTTAGAAGCGGAAAAACACAACGCAAGTCTGCAGATTCAGACTTTGCAGCCGCAGATTTTTGTGGAAGCAGACAAGCAGAAGATCTCACAGGTCTTTATTAATTTAATTTCAAACGCCATTCATTATGCTAACAGACAGGAAGCGAAAGTAGTGGTAAAAACCAGCGTCCTTAAAAATAAAGTTTTAATCGAAGTTATAGACAACGGAATGGGCATCAAATCCGAAAGTCTGCCAAGAATTTTTGAAAGATTTTACCGTGTGGAAACCAGCCGAAGCAGAAGGGAAGGAGGTTCCGGGCTTGGTCTTGCCATTGTAAAGCATATCCTTGAAGCGCACAACGAAAACATCACCGTGGAAAGCGTTTATCTGGAAGGAACAAAATTCAGTTTCATGCTGGAAAAAAGCAAATAATTTTTGCAAAATGTATGAAAAAAAAATATTTTAAAAAATAATGAAATATTTTTTTGTCACATCTCATTTATTTTATATTTGCAACAGAGATTTATCATAATAACAACGGCAAAAAAAGTAATTTAAAAACTGATGGTTTATAAAATCCGCGTAATATTAGATGCAAAAGAAGATATTTTCCGGGATATCGAAGTAAAAGGGAAACAGACGCTTTGGAACTTACATTTAGGCATTAAGAGTGCATTCAGCTTGCAGGGAGACGAGCTTTCCACTTTTAATCTGCTTGAAGAAGACGGAACAATTGTAAAAAGCGTTCCGCTAGAAGATATGAGTGACGATGGCGACGGAGAAATTATGTCGGATGTGTACATCGATGAGGCATTCGAAAATGCAGGAGATAAAGCTCAGTTCCAGTACGGACTTCTTGACCTTTGGGAATTTTTCTGTGAATTGGTTGAAGTTATCGACGAAACAAAAGGCGTTAATTACCCGATCACGGTTTACAGATTTGGAAACGTTCCTTTGAAAGCGCCTAGCAAAAACGGAAGTGGAGGATCCAAAAAGAAATCGGCAATGCCATTAATGGATGATGATTTCGGGTTCGATGACTTTGGAGCTACCGGAAACTTTGCAGACGAAGATGATGATGCTTTTGATGATGAAGAAGAAGAAGAAGACTACAACGACGATGCTTTCGATGATGAGGACGACAACGATGATGAAAGATAACCGGAAGGATTTCTAAAAATATACAGCCCTGAACATAAGTTTGGGGCTTTTTTTGTGCAGTAGTATAATCAGGAGCTGTTTCGCGCTTTCGCTACTCGCTTTTTCGTTTTTTTTCGGCGCGGCAGCGAAGCTGCCGCGCCGAAAAAAAACGAAAAGAGCTCAGACATGCCGCTCAATCGCGGCTAAGGTTTCAGACATTTGTACAAAACAGGTCAGAATACAACTTACTACATACTTTAATTTAATTTTCTGTACAAAATTAGAGACTCAGATTTCCGTTTTTTCGATCACAATCCCTATTTTTGTTAAAAGAGAATTAATGAAAAAGTTAATTTTAATCGCTGTAATAGGTTTAGGAATCATTTCCTGTACCACGCAAAAAGCTGCAAAAAACATGACGGATTTACCTAAAGACTGGAAACACACCACAAACATTTACGAAGTAAACGTAAGACAATATACAAAAGAAGGAACCTTCAGAGCATTTGAAAAAGAAATGCCGAGACTCAAATCAATGGGCGTAAAAACACTTTGGTTCATGCCAATCACTCCAATTGCACAGCAAAATAAAAAAGGAAGTCTGGGAAGTCCTTATGCCGCTTCAGATTACACCTCCATCAATCCCGAATTCGGCACTCTGAATGATTTCAAACACATGGTGAATGAAGCACACCGGTTAGGCTTTAAAGTAATCATAGACTGGGTTGCCAACCACACCGGTTGGGATCATATCTGGACAAAAACCCATCCCGATTTCTATTTAAAAGATCCGGACGGAAAATTCCATATCGCTTCCGGAATGGATGATATTATCGAACTCGACTATAAAAATCCGGAAATGCGTCTCGCAATGATAGATGCCATGAAATACTGGGTAAAAGAAACCAATATCGATGGATTTCGTTGCGATCTTGCTTCCTGGGTTGAAGTAGATTTCTGGCAGCAGGCGCGTCCTGAAGTGGAAAAAGTAAAACCACTTTTCTGGCTGGGAGAATTCGATGAACTCGAAAGTCCGGAATACGGAAAAGTTTTTGATGCAAGCTACTCGTGGAAATGGATGCACAAATCAGCCGATTATTACAAAAAAAATGAACCGCTTTCAGAACTTACGGATCTTCTGAGAAAATACTCTGCAATTGGAGACAGTTCAATGAGAGCGTGGTTTACAACCAATCACGACGAAAACTCATGGAACGGAACAGAATATGAAAAATATGGTGTCATCACAAAACCGATGGCTGTATTCTCTGCAACCTGGAACGGCGTTCCGCTGTTATATTCAGGTCAGGAATTACCCAACATGAAACGTCTGGAATTTTTTGAGAAAGATGTCATCAAATGGAGCAACGTTTATCAGAACGCAGACTTTTATAAGACACTCCTCAACTTAAAATCTTCTAATCCGGCACTGCGAGGAGGCGATTCTAATGTTACCACGTATCTTCTCAACACAACCGCTAACGACAAAATTTTAGCATATGTAAGAAAAAACGGAAACGATGAAGTTTTAGTTGTTTTGAATATGTCTAAAGATCCTGTAAACTTCTCTATTGAAGACGGACACCTTTCCGGAAGCTTTAAAAATATTTTTGAAAAAACAAAAAGAGACTTTAACAGCGGAAAAGATTTTAATTTCAAACCCGGAGATTACGCGGTTTTTGAAAAATAAATTCCTGTAAAATCTCCGCTTCTTGGGCGGAGATTTAACTTTAATGAGCGTATTTTAAACTTAATTTACTTCGTTTTATTTGTTTAAGATATAGTTAGGAGATAAAAATTCTGTTTAAACTTTTACTTAACCTCAAAAGCCACAAAAGATATACTAAATTTTTTATTTAAAGTTCATCATTATCAATGAAAAAGCTCACCATAGTTTTTAAAAATCTTTGATTTTTATTCTTTTGAGCGCTTTGATTATTCTGGAAATTCGCTTTAACATTATCTTTTGTCCCTTTTGCGGTTAATTCTGACATTAGTTTAAATAAGTTTAAAATATAAAATGAAATTCTGTAGATGGAAAAATCAAAAATATTAGAAGCAGTAAAAAGCAGAATTGCTGAAAAAATTCAGAAACTTGAAAAACTGATCGAAGAAACGCGCGCTTCGAACAACGATACCAAAAGTTCAATGGGCGATAAATATGAAACCGGACGCGAGATGCTTCAGCAGGAAATCAATAACCTGCAAAGACAACTGAATGAATCTTTAAATCAGCAATTCATTATTCAGAAAATATCATCAGATCCAATTTCAAAGGTGCAAAACGGAGCTTTGGTAAAAACAGATAAAGGTCTTTTCTACATTTCGGCATCGGCGGGAGAAATAATGGTAGACCAACAGAAAATAATGACGGTTTCTGTAGAATCGCCTTTGGCAAAAGCAATGTACGGACTAACTGAAAACCAGAATTTTTCTGTTAATAATGTTACTCAGAAAATTGTGGAAATATGGTGAAAATTCATTAGAGTGAAAAGCTTCTTTAACTTCAATAATACTTTTTTCCTAACTTATGATAGCAGAAAATCATTAAGATTTTTCTAAATTTGAACCTCAAAATAATCCTTCGAAATGCAAAATTACCTAGACCTTTTACAACATATTTTAGACAACGGAACCGATAAAACCGACAGAACCGGAACCGGAACGAGAAGTGTTTTCGGTTATCAGTTAAGATATGATTTGTCTGAAGGCTTTCCTTTGGTAACCACTAAAAAAGTGCATTTGAAATCCATTATTTACGAATTATTATGGTTTCTGAAAGGAGATACGAACATCAAATATCTAAAGGACAACGGAGTTTCGATCTGGGACGAATGGGCAGATGAAAATGGCGATCTTGGCCCCGTCTACGGAGCGCAGTGGAGAAGCTGGAACGGAGCGGATGGAAAAATTGTGGATCAAATTACCGATGTTATTGATCAGATTAAAAAAAATCCGGATTCCAGAAGGCTCATCGTTTCTGCATGGAATGTTGCCGAAATCCCGAACATGGCTTTAGCACCGTGTCACGCCTTATTTCAGTTTTACGTGGCAGATGGAAAACTATCGCTTCAACTGTATCAGAGAAGTGCCGATGTTTTTCTGGGAGTTCCCTTTAACATTGCAAGCTATGCATTATTGCTGATGATGGTTGCGCAGGTTTGCGATCTGGAAGTTGGAGATTATGTTCACAGTTTTGGAGATGTTCATATTTATAACAACCATTTTGAGCAGGTTAAAAAACAACTTTCCAGAGAACCAAGACCACTTCCTATCATGAAGCTAAATCCTGAAATTAAAGATATTTTCAGTTTCGATTTTGAAGATTTCACGCTGGAAAATTATGATCCGCATCCGGGAATTAAAGCACCTGTTGCAATTTAAAATATTGCCATAATTTCATTAACTTTGATATAAATTCAAAATATATGGAAATTAAAATCAGTTTAGACGAATATGCAGATGTGGCTTTCATTAAAAAACTTTTGTCGCAGATAAAAGGTATTACCCATATTGAAGTTTCAGAAGATCATAAAACCTATTCCTGGGAGGAAATTGAAAGTTCCGAATATTTTGCAAAAGTAATGGAGCAAAGTGAGAATGACTACAAAACCGGGAAAACTCAGGAATTAACAGACGATTTATTGAATGAAATTTTTAATAAAAAATGAAAATAACAATTTCAGAAACTGCGAGAATATCGTTGATTGAAATTATTGATTTTCTAAATGCCAAATGGACTGCAAAAGAAATTGCCGTTTTAGAAAACGATATTAAAAAATTCAGGCAGACAATGATGGATAATATCGTAAAACATCCATCTTTAGAAAATTTTCCTGATATAAAGTATACCCTTATCGGCAGGAACCAGATTAAGATGATGTATGAAATTAAAGCAGATGAAATAGTTATTAAATTATTCTGGCATTGCAGGCAAAATCCAGTAAGACTAAAATATTTTCTCAGTAAATAAAGAATAAAGTGAAGCCGAAAACTTCACTTTTTTTGTAACATCTCCTGAATTTTTTCAACTTATTCAGCAAATCTCAAAAGTATGTTGAAAAAGTTACTTTTCCTGTCTGTCATCAGTCTTTCAACGACTGCATTTTCTCAGGCTAATGTGAAGCAAAAATTAGCCGCTTACATAGATTCTTTGTATGCACATCACAAAATTATGGGAAGCTTTGCCTTTGCAGAAAACGACCGTCCTACCTTTGTGAAAGTTGTGGGTTTTGCAGATGCAGAAAAAAATCAGAAAGCGAATGTAAATACCCAATACAGGATCGGATCAATCAGTAAAACATTTACTGCCGTTTTGATTATGAAAGCTTTTGAGGAAAAAAAGATTTCCTTAGATCAGAAACTTTCAGAATTTTATCCTGAAATTCCAAATGCTGAAAAAATTTCCATCGAAAATCTACTGCAGCACAGAACAGGAATTCATAATCTGACCAGTGAAGCAGAATTCTGGCAGTACAACACCAAACCTCAGACAGAAAGCAGCTTAATCAGCATTATAAAAAAATACAAAAGCGATTTTGAACCCGGTTCAAAACACGAATACAGCAATTCCAATTACATTCTGCTCGGTTTTATTCTCGAAAAAATTTACAAAAAACCGTACGCCGTTTTGCTGAAAGATAAAATTACAAAACCTTTAAAATTAACACTTACAGAAGTTGGAGGAAAAATAGATCCATCGAAAGATCAGGCAAAAGCTTACCAATACATCAACGGAAAATATGTGGCTTCATCCGAAACGGATATGAGTATTCCGATTGGCGCAGGAAATATCATCTCTACTCCAAGAGATCTCCTCACTTTCATTCTTGGTCTCGAAAACGGAAAATTAGTGAAGAAATCCAGTCTTGAAAAAATGAAAACTTTTGTGGATGATTACGGATATGGCTTGGTGAAAGTTCCTTTCGACAAATATTCGGGATTTGGTCATACCGGAGGAATAGACAATTTCAGTTCCGCACTATTTTATTTTCCGGATCTGAAAATTGCCACCGCTTTCAGCACCAATCAGTCGGAAATGGATACCAATGACATTTCCATTAAAATGATTGAAACTGCTATGGGAAAAGATTTCGAAATGCCAAGTTTCAAAACCTATGAAATTTCAGAGAATGATCTTCAGAAGTTTACAGGAACTTATTCCAGCAAAGATGTTCCGTTAAAGATTAGCATTTTTATTGAAGATAAAAAACTAATGGCTCAGGCAACAGGACAAAGTGCATTCCCTTTAGAAGCAATTTCCGAGACAAGCTTTAAATTTGATATGGCAGGAATTGTTATAGATTTCTATCCCGCAAAAAAACAGTTTGTCATTATTCAGGGAGGAACAAAAAATAAGTTTACAAAAGAATAAAACAATGAAATATTTAAAAATAAATACCGAAGAAACTGCCGATCTTGAAGCACTGAAAAATGCAATTCTTCAGATGAAAGGCATAGAATCCATAGAAATTATCGACGAAGAAAATCCGGAAAGCGAACTGAAAAAAGTTTTTGCCAAAACCAAAGAACAGTTCAAAAAAGGAGATTACGAAACATTGGTAAACGATATTTTTGATATTTTAACTAAAAAATAATTTAAGAAATAAATAATGAAAAAAGCCATTTTATCGATTGCTTTACTGGGCGGAATTTTATTTTCCGCAAATGCAGCCGCACAAACCGAAACTTCGGGAAGAGAAAAAGTATACAGAGCCACTCATACCAAAGTAACGGAGCTGAAACACACGAAGCTAAAAGTAAATTTCGATTATCAGAAAGAACAGATGAACGGGGAAGAATGGCTTACAGCCGCACCTTTTTTCTATCCGACCAACGAACTGACGCTTGATGCAAAAGGAATGCTGATCCATGAAGTAGCGTTGGATATCAATGGAAAAAAATCTCCTTTAAAGTATGATTATAAGGATGATGTTTTAAAAATTACTTTAGACAAAACCTATCAGAAAAATCAGGATTACACAGTTTACATCAAATATACAGCACGCCCGAACGAAGTAAAACAGGAAGGAAGTGCAGCAATCAGTGATGCAAAAGGTCTATATTTCATTAACGCACAGGGAACAGATCCGGATAAGCCAACACAAATCTGGACGCAGGGTGAAACGGAATCTTCTTCTGCCTGGTTCCCGACCATTGATAAATCCAACCAGAAAACAACGCAGGAAATTTACATGACGGTTCCTGATAAATACGTAACACTTTCCAACGGATTGCTGAAAGATTCTCAAAAAGAAGCAAACGGTTTAAGAACCGATCATTGGGTGATGGATAAAAGACATTCTACCTATCTTTTCTTCATGGGAGTGGGAGAGTACGCTATTGTAAAGGATAAATGGAAAAATATTGCGGTAGATTATTATATAGAGAAAGAATACGAACCGTATGCAAAACAGATCTACGGAAATACACCGGAAATGATCGAGTTTTTCTCTAAAAAATTAGGCTACGATTTCCCATGGTCGAAATACGCTCAGATTTCCGGAAGAGATTATGTGAGCGGAGCGATGGAAAATACAACAGCAACGTTACACGGAAGTGATATTTTACAGAAACCGGGGCAGCTCATCGACGAAAATACATGGGAAGATACCATTGCCCACGAATTGTTTCACCAATGGTTCGGAGATCTCGTAACGGCAGAAAGCTGGAGCAATCTTACGGTAAACGAATCTTTCGCCAATTATTCCGAATACCTTTGGAACGAATACAAATACGGAAAAGATCAGGCAGATTATCACCAGATGAAAGATGTAAACAACTACATCCATAATCCTGCGGATTTCAAAAAAGATTTGGTAAGATTCGATTACGATTCCCGTGAAGATGTTTTCGATTTGGTAACGTATCAGAAAGGTGGAGGAATTCTTCATATGCTGAGAAACTATTTAGGAGACGATGCCTTCTTTGCAGGAATGAACGATTATCTGAAGACCTATGAATATCAAAACGGAGAAGCACATCAATTAAGATTATCTTTCGAAAAAGTTTCGGGAAGAGATCTGAACTGGTTCTTCAACCAATGGTATTTCGGAAGCGGACACCCGAAAATTAAATATTCTTATACTTTCGAGCCGGTTAAAAAACAGGTTGCCGTAACCATAGAGCAGACGCAGGAACAGCCTTTCCAGTTTCCTCTGGCAATCGATGTGTATGATAACGGAAAACCGAAAAGATACAATGTTTGGGTAAATGCAGAAGCAAAAAATACCTTTAATTTTGATGTTTCTAAAAATGCAGATCTGGTAAATATTAATGCCGACGGAATTTTGGTGGCAGACATTACCGATACCAAAACACCGGAGCAATATGCAATGCAGTATGCGGGATCAAAAGAATTTAAAAGCAGATATCTTGCAGTAAGCGGAATCAAAGATCAGGTGGGAAAAAATCCGGCAGCTACAAAATTACTGGCAGCCGCTCTTAAAGATCCGTTCTTCAGAACGAGAATAAAAGCGTTGCAGTTAATGGATTTATCAAATCCTGAGCAATTTAAAGCGATGGGAGCAGAAGTAGAAAAATTAGCTTCCAATGATCCTAAAACTTTAGTACAGGCTGCAGCGATTTCGGCTCTGGCAAAAACGAAGGATAAAAAATACCTTCCGGTTTTCGAAAAAGGAGTAAATGCCGTTTCAAACGCAGTGAAAGGAAGTTCGGTGAGCGCTATTATTGAAATAGATCCCGCAAAAGCAAGTACTTTAGCCGATAAGATTGATCTGGAAGGCGCTCCTGAAAATTTGTTGTCTAAACTTTTACCGGTGATCGTTAAAAATAAGGTGACCTCACAAATGTCGAATATTGCGCAGGTAGCCGCATTTTATCCTTTCATTAAATTCCAGAATCCTGAACTGGGCAAAAGTGCGGAAGAAGGCTACAACTGGATTATGAGTTCTGATAATCTGAAAGCGACAGAAAGCATCACCAAAATGCTTAATCAGGCAAAAGGACAGATCGGGAACAATCCTCAGGCGAAAATGATGATCTCCCAAATGCTGAAAGACGGTCTTGCCAAAAAAATGGAACTTCTGAAACAGAATCCTCAAAATGCAGCAAGCATCAATAAGCAGATTGACGCAATTAACAAATCCATTGAAGATTTTAAATAACCTTTGAAAATTATATTGAAGTTGTTTAAACTAATTTTAAATTTAACCGCAAAGGGTACAAAAGACTTTATTGGATTTATGTAAAGTATTTCAAAAGTCTGCAAAGAGAAAAAATCTTTGATTTTTTAAACTTATGTGTTCTTTTTTTCCATTGAATGATTAAACTTAAGAAACTAAAGTGTTTAAATCTTTTGTGGTAAAAAAGTTTAAACAAATTTATTAAAAAAGCACTTCTGCAAAGAGGTGCTTTTTTACTTTAATGTCATCAGATATAAATTTTTTCCTTTGTTTTAGGCAGCAGAATTTCTCTTCTTTTTTCCTGATTTCTGTTTTGCAGATTGATTTTCATTCCTTTTTTAATAAAGACTTCTTTCTTCGAATTTCCGTATTCTTTTTTGTTGGCAACCTCCTTTTCGTAAACAATCTTTCCTGTAGAAAGATTAAAGTCTACCGTTGTCCAATATTCTTCAGGTTTTCCGCTTTCAGAGAAAAAGCCGATTAACTCAAAATGACCGTTCTGAAATCTGTACTTGTCTGTACCGCCCCATTTCCAGCTGCTTCCGCCGTAATGGCTAATTTCCAGAATTCCGTTTTTTATCTCGGTTCCCTGATACGGATCGCCCATCATTCCCCCGTCGTTACTTCCAAGAATTGCTTTTCGGGATTTTTCCAAAACAGTCCATTTATTATTTACCTTCTTCAGAATCTGAATTTCGCGGACATCTCCGGAATCGCTGTTGGTCGGAATATCATAAACTAATACTTTTTCAGGGATTTTATCTCCGTCAAGATCACCCTCAACAGTTTCATTGATCTTTGAATTTTTCGGCTGAAATTCTTTCTGCGCAAAACAGAATGTGCTGGAAAATAAGGGCTAGAATGCAGAATGTGTTTTTCATAAGATATTTTATAGTTTAAAATTACTGAATTATATGTTTCATCAATGCCTGTCTTTGATTGTTTCGATAAAAAAATCACTAACTTTGAACCTCAATTTGAGAAATAAATGGAGAATTTAGTTCAGGATACTACCGTTCAGAAACCAAAATGGATTCGTGTAAAACTTCCTACCGGAAAAAACTACCGAGAACTGAGAACTTTGGTTGATAAATATAAATTAAATACCATTTGCCAGAGCGGAAGCTGTCCGAATATGGGCGAATGTTGGGGAGAAGGAACAGCTACTTTCATGATCCTTGGAAATATCTGTACCCGAAGCTGCGGATTTTGCGGGGTAAAAACCGGAAAACCGATGGATGTAAACTGGGACGAACCTGAAAAAGTGGCACGTTCCATTAAATTAATGAAGATCAAACACGCTGTTTTAACATCTGTAGACCGTGATGATCTGAAAGATATGGGGTCTATTCTCTGGGCAGAAACCGTAAATGCAGTAAGAAGAATTTCTCCGGGAACTACGATGGAAACTTTAATTCCGGACTTTCAGGGGATCACAAAACACATCGACAGATTGGTAGATGTAGCTCCGGAAGTAATTTCTCACAACATGGAAACGGTAAAACGTCTGACAAGAGAAGTGAGAATTCAGGCAAAATACGAAAGAAGTCTTGAGGTTTTAAGATATTTAAAAGAAGCAGGACAAAGAAGAACAAAAACAGGAGTAATGCTTGGTTTGGGCGAAACAAAAGAGGAGGTTTTCCAGACGATTGAAGACATCAGAAACGCAAATGTGGATGTAATTACTTTAGGACAGTATTTGCAGCCTACAAAAAAACACCTTCCTGTAAAAAAATTCATTACTCCTGAAGAATTCGATGAATTTGGGGATTTTGCAAGAAGTTTAGGATTCAGACATGTTGAAAGTTCGCCTTTGGTAAGAAGTTCTTATCACGCAGAAAAACATATTCATTAAAATAAAAATCGCTCCGTTTTTGGAGCGATTCTTTATTTGGTTTTGTCTGATATTTTAATTCAGATTAATTATGTTTAACCCAGATTAATTTATCTGTATTATAACCTACATTTTTTGCTTTTTCTAAAAATCTCTGGCGGATGCTTTCAGGGATTTCTTTTGTTCGGGACAGAATCCACAGATATTCAAGATTGTTTCCCATGACCAAAGCGTACTGATAATTATCGTCGATATCTACCACATTATATCCTGCCCAGATCGGCTTAAAAAAAGAAACTTTAAGGCGTGCCTCATCTTCTTTTCCAACGAATCTTGCTTCACCAACGGACTCTTTCCATTCTTTTTTAACGTAGTTGTACCCTTTGTTGTCTACTTTTATCGTTCCGTTTGGGTTTTTAGAGTAGGTTGCCGTTACATTATCCATGTTTTTCTCGAATTTGTAATCGAAACGGGCTATTTCATACCATGTTCCCAAATATTTATCTGCATTAAAATTCTGCACAGCCGTTGCTCCTTTAGGAATTCCTACGGAACATGAATTGAGAATAAATAATCCTAAAATACCCAGAGAGACAGGGATTGCTATTTTCTGAAAAGTCTTCATAATAGAAATATTTTTGTAGTCGTCCTGAAAAGTTCAAAAATGATGCCTGAACGATTGGTAAGAAGTTTTCTAATAATCCCTTCGACAAGCTCAGGGTGACATCTCGAATACTAACCGCAATATTTTAAAATTGTAAGAAGCTTATCGAAGCCTTTATTGGTAAAAGGGATAAGTCAATTCTTTTAATGTTGAATCTTTGCAGCCCGACTTGAACGGAGCTCTTTTTGTGAAACAAAAAAGCGGGAGCGGAAGACATAAATGAGAGAAAAGTGAAGGCTTTTATCGAAGTTTACAAACGAAGTTTTAAGCTGCCCAAAAAATCAGGAAAAAACTTTCAGAAAATTGTCTTTGAAACTTCCGGAAACTTCAATTTCGGTATGGTCGGAAAGGGTTACAGTTCCGCTTTTGTGGTAAGATTTTACAAAGCCTGTGTTGATGATGTGTGAACGGTGAACTCTTACAAAAGGATTTTCCAGCAGGTCATCGAAATGCTTTAAAAAGCGGCAGACCATTTTTTTAGAACCATCGGTAAGATACACCTGCGTGAAATTTCCATCTGCCTGAAGTCTTACAATGTCTTCTGTTTTCACCACATCGAAACCCTGCAAAGTCGGGAGAATTAATTGTTGTTTTTCGGGTTTTAATTTTAAATTTTCGAGAAGGATTTTGTTACGGTTAAGTTCCTCTTTGCTTTCCAGACTTTCTGCCACTTTATTAACCGCTAAAATAAGCTCCTGAATGTCAATTGGTTTTAAAATATAATAACTTGCCGATTTATTAAGAGCCTGTAAAGAATATTGTGAAAATGCCGTGATAAAAATCGTTTCGTAGGAAAATTCTTTGGTTGCTTCCAAAACATCAAAAGCATTTCCGAAAGGCATTTCAACGTCCAGAAAAACCAGTTGAGGCTGTTTTTCGGCAATCAGCGGAACGGCTTCTTTGATATTTTCGGCTTCACCAAAAATTTCAACCTGAGGACAGTATTTGGTGAGATAATTCCTCAGAACATCTCTTGCAATCAATTCATCGTCTACAATTACAGCTTTTATTTTCATACTTTTAGGTTTTAGGTGGCAGATTTTAGGTTCCGGGAAAGATTATTGATATTTTCCGTTAGAGAATTTTAAAGTTTTGTAGGTTGTTTTTGAGGTTTCAAAGTCTTTGCAATTGCCCTTTATCAGTTTTGTTCTCCTGTTTATATTTTGTGTCTTGATGATAAGATCTGTAAAATTAGCGGTTGTTTTTTTGTCGAGATCTATTGTGGAAGTGGTCTCATGAAACTCTCCTGCACATCTTGTGTCCCATTCTCCGCCGTACGAATACACTTCGAATCTGTTCAGAATTTTTTTCAGGCTTCCGTTTTTCCTGTAAAAAAGAGAAAGCTCTTCTGTTGAATAAGGATTCGGCTGGCTTTGTCCCCGAAAACTGGCTCTGATTCCGAAAGCACGGATGTCTTTGCTTACTGTATATAAACCTGTATCAATTGTTATTCCGCTTAATCCGACTGCATCGGATGTAATTTCTTCGGGATCGTAATACTTATTTTTAATATTGCCTTTTTCGTCAGTAATCAGGATATAATTTCTTACAGTGTACATTCCTTCATCTTCCTGTCCATCGAAAATAGGCAATACAACGATGTAAGAATCTTTCTCATTCGGCATTTTCTTTTCTGCGTAAAATTCTGTTCTGATCTGTGATTTGTTTATTTTCAGTGCTTTAACAACAGTTTCAAAACGGGAAGAATTGATTTCCTGTCCGAACATCATGAAAGATGAAATTAAAAATACAAAGGCTAAAATTTTTCTCTTCATTCAGTGGTTACATTAAATTCAATTTCAAAATCACCAAAACGCCGGAATTGTTTTCTTTATCTTTCACAGTGCACGAAATCTCTTTTTTATACAGATCATTCAGCAGATCGATTCTTTCAAGAGTGTTTTTCATTCCGCGACCTTTTCTGGCTTTCTGATGCTCGGTTTTCTGCTTTTTGCTTTCCTCAATCCCGATTCCGTTGTCTTCAACGGTTATTTTGAGCTGTTCGTTTTCTTTTTCAAAACTTAAATTTAAAAATCCTTTGGTTGTTCTGTAACGTAAACCATGCCATATTGCGTTTTCTAAAAATGGCTGAACCAGCATTCCCGGAACTTTGAGACTTTGTGTGTTTAAACTTTCATCTACATGAATTTCATAATCAAATTTATCGGCAAAACGTGTTTTTTCCAAAGCCAGATAATTCTGTAACAGATCCAGCTCCTGCTGAAAAGGAATGAAATCTTCGGTGGAATTTTCCATCACGCCGCGCATTAATTTTGAAAATTTGGTTAAATATTGGTTGGCTTCCAGTTCATTATTGGTGGCTATAAAATGATTCACAGAATTTAAGCTGTTAAAAATGAAATGCGGATTCATTTCGCGGCGCAGCGATTGTAAAGCGATTTTTTTATTCTTGATCTGAACTTTTTTGAGTGTTCTGAAAATGAAAATAATTAACCCGATTAAAACAATCAATGCAAAAATCAAACTGTAGTTGAAAACATTTTTCTTGCGGATCAGTTCATCCTTCAATTGTTTTTCCTTTTCCAGTTGGGCAATTCGCTGTTCGGTATCTTCAAGGATTTTTTCATCGACCAGACTTTTGTCTTTTGAAACCAGATCCGGCAGTTTTCCGAGAAAATCACGATATAATTTGACAGAAGCATCCGTATTTTCAGAAACGTTGTAAAGACTGTCGAGTTTTTTTACACTTTTCTGCGCTTCCAGTGTATGACCTTTTTCAAGCGCGATTCCGTATGATTTTTTTAAAAGATCGATGGCTTCTTTCGGATCATTTTTTTTGATGTAAATATCGGCAAGCTCCTGAATCTGTTCCACCTGCTTTTTTGAATTTTTTTTAACGAAATCTTCTTTTAAAACGGTCTTTTTTGCTTCAATCGCTTTGTCGAAATTTTTATTTTCAACGTAAAAATCTGTTAATTTCTGGTTGATTTCCAATGCCTGTTGCGGTGCTTCTTTTTTAGAAATTTTATAGGCATTCGTAAGATTTACCTCCGCTTTTGGAATGTCATTCTGCTGAATATTAATATCCGCCATCTGCGTGTAATTCGCAGCCAGTTCGCCTTTATCTTTTTCCTTTTCGTTAAGCTGGATATTGTTCTGAATGGCTTCTTCTTTAGCTTCCGCAGAATTTACGGAAAGTCTCGTCACGTCATTGGAATTCAAGGCACGGCTTTTAGAATAACTTACTTCTGCCGCTCTGTTGTAATTGCTAATGGCGGGAGAAATTTTATTCTGCTTTTCCTGAGACTGTGCCAGTTTTCGGCTTGCCTTTTCAATATTCGGTTTGTCGTTTAATTTTTCGTAGATATTTTTTGCTTTGGTGTAATATTCTTCACTTTTCTGAAAATTTCCGTTGTTGAAAAACGATTCTCCGATGTTGTAGTAAGAATCTGCCTGTGAAGATTCGTCTTTTGTATCGACCGCTTTCTTCAGTTTCTTCGTCTGAAACTGAATATCTTCCACAGTTTTGTTGCTTTGAGCATAAAAAATATTCCCAAAGATGAATAAACAAAAGATGGCGAAAAGATGACACATTTTCATAAAACAAAGATATACATATATATAATGTGCAAAAAATTATTCACCCAGTGAAATTCTTCATTCACCAAGTTTCGTATTTTCTGCGGGATTTATGAGGCTAAGTTTGTGGCATAATTCAAATGTAATCATCATGAAAAATTTATCTTTCCTAAACAGAAGTACATTAGTTTACCTTTTCTCTTCAACATTTCTTTTCAATATCTCAAAAGCGCAGTTAGGAGTTTCTTCAGGCTCTCTTTCCCATACGGTGAGCAACGGTCTTTCAAGTGCAAATGAAAGTGGATTTCTTAATGAAAACACGATTATTGTAGAAGATTTTATGAATTACCACAAACATCAGATTAAAATTCCGAAGAAAAATGAAGTGGCTTTAAACATTGATTACGACAATGCAATTCTGAATTCAGACGACAATTTTTTACTGCAAATCGGGCTCGCAACGCAAAATGTATCGGCTAGAGAGAACTCCAACAAAGTAAATGTTTCTCTGGTCATTGATAACAGCGGATCTATGGGTGGCGGAAAACTTGAAAAAGTAAAAACGGCACTCAAAGTTTTTATAAAAGGATTGAAACCTGAGGATCTCATTTCTATTGTAAAATTTGATGATACCGCTAATCTTGTTTTAAAATCATCAAAAATAAAAGATGTTGCCGCAAATTTAGATGCAATTATTGAAAGTATTTATCCTGCAGGTTCCACCAATATTCATTCGGGGATGATGATGGGTTATTCTGAAGCGCAAAAACACAATACCAAAGACTACAACAGCAAAGTAATTCTTCTTACCGACGGAATGACAAATTCCGGAATTACCGATCCTGAAACAATTCTGAAACAGTCGAAAGAATTTAATGACAGAGGAATAGACATCAGTACGATCGGAGTCGGACAGCAACTGGATTTTGATCTGTTAAGGAGAATCGCCACTTACGGAAGAGGTTCCAATTATTTCATCGGAGATGCTGAAGAAGATATTCAAAAGACCTTTAAAGATGAATTGGAAAGCCTTTTATACAATATTGGAAAAAAGCCGAAACTAACGATCAATCTTCCTGAAGGAATGAACATTAAAACATTTTACGGTTATCAGCCAAAATATATTTCTGATCATGAAATAGAAGTAGAACTTGAAAATTTAGATTGCGGACAAACCCAGATTTTCCTGATGGAAGTTGAGAAAAATGAATTAGAAAATTCTTCAGTTACGGCTTCTCTGGTTTATGAAAAGAATGATGAAGTGAAAAATATTTCTTCTAAAAAAGAATATGATGAAATGACGGAAACAACTCAACAAGAATTAAAGAAAAATTTTCAGATTGCTAAAATGACGACAGCACTCAAAAAAGCAGCAAAAGATTTTTCACAAACCAATATGGGAAATAGCAAAAAATCCATGCAAAACATCATCAGTTATTATCAGTCTTTCTGCGATAAAAACGACGAAGATCTGAAGAGAATTTATAATATCGCCTTAAAATATTCATCCGGACAACGCACAAAATCTTATTATTAAATCTTAAGACTCTTTTGTTCTTTTACTGATCGCTATATGAAAAAATTGTAATATGAAAATTGAAATTCTGTTAACAATCAACCATTTAGCAATACATACCTTTGCTAAAACCAAACATAACTATGAAAAAACAGTTTTACTTTTTTCTTTTACCTGTATTGTTCCTGCAGAGTTGTTCGTTTCTTGAACAGAACAATTTCATTGAAACCAAGATCATTTCCAGCGATCTCAATGAAAAAATTGTTTACAAATTTTATCAGACCGGACTTAATGATTACAAAGTAGATTTTTACTCGGTAGATCAGTCCGGTTCTACCAAACTTTTTGAGCATGATATCGACGATGCGCTTGCAAATTCAGATCCGTATCATATTTCGGAGAGTAATGACGAAATTATCATCCGTACCACACTTTTTTCCGAAGTGAAAAGACTGGTCACGCCAAGCGGAAAATCAATTATTCTCACCAACAGATAAACAGTTCTTTTCAGGACTGTTTTTTTTATTCATCACAAAACATTATTTTCAGCTATCATTTGCTGAAAGCTGTGCCGTTTAGAGCGAAGAATATTCACAATAATTTCAATGAAAATCTTTGCGAGCATTGCGTTAAAACAATCATCATTTCCAATTTTTTTGATTTCACCAAGCCAAACCTTCATTTCACCAAGTCTCCCGATTTTCAGTTTTAAATCTGGGTAATTTTACTCTAGAAGTTTAAAATTAAAAAAAAGAAAATTATGAAACTGAGACATTTTTTACTGATCGGATTATTCCTGATGGGAGGTCTGATCAACGCACAGGAAACAAAGAAAAATTTCATTGAAGTAACCGGAATTGCAGAAATGGAAGTAGAGCCGGATGAAATTATTTTCAATCTCGGAATTAAAGGAGATAACAAAAATCAATTGGCAGACAACGAGAAACAGCTTTTTGAAATCCTTAAAAACAACGGAGTAAAAAACGAAGACATCAAATTCAAATCGATGTATCAGAATATTTATTCCAAAACGAAAATTTTCACTAAGAATCTTCAGTTTAAGGTAACAAAGAAGACCGATATGGGAAATCTTTTTGAAAGCCTGAACCAGAAGTGGGTTAACAACATCAATATTGCGGAAATTAAAAACACAAAAATCACAGATTTCAGAAAAACCGTAAAAATTAATGCCTTGAAAGCGGCAAAGGAAAAAGCAGACTATCTTCTGGAAAGTATGGGAAAAAGAACCGGAACTCCGCTTGAAATTATAGAAATTGAAGATTATACCAGTGATATGATCATGCCGATGAACTTCAAAGCTAAAGTATCCAATATCCAGCTGGAAGCAGCAGATTCTAATGTAGATTATTCTTTTGAAAATATTGATAATATCAAGCTGAAATACAGCATTAAAACAAAATACGAAATCCTTTAAAACACAAAATCATGACAGCTTTTAAAATTTTAACATTAGCAGCCGGAACCGCCGCTTTATTCGGGGTACAAAACTCAAAATTTGAATATAAAGAACCGGCGGTTCAGAGAACAGTGGTTCAGAATGTTGATAAACCTTCAGAAACGAGTATCAAAGAAAATAAAATTCAGGTGGCATTGCTTCTCGACACTTCCAACAGCATGGACGGACTGATCGATCAGGCAAAATCCCGACTCTGGAATATCGTGAATACTTTAACGACCTTAAAATACAACGGCAAAGCGCCACAAGTGGAAATTGCTTTGTATGAATACGGAAATGACGGTTTACGAGATGAAAATTACATCCGGCAGGTAACTCCTTTAACGCAGGATCTGGATCTGGTTTCCGAAAAACTGTTTGCTTTGAGAACCAACGGCGGAAGTGAATATTGCGGAGCCGTGATCCGTGATGCCTCAATGAATCTGAAATGGGATGACAATAACCAAAGTATGAAGCTGATCTATATTGCGGGCAACGAGCCTTTCGATCAGGGAAGAATCAGTTATAAAGAAGTCATTCCGACAGCGAAGAGAAAGAATATTTACACCAACACAATTTTCTGCGGAAGCCGTGATGAAGGAATCCGGACTTTCTGGCAAAACGGAGCTTCTCTGGGCGAAGGAAAGTATTTCAATATCGACAGCGACCAGAAAGTGATTTATATAGAAACACCTTACGATGTCAGAATTTCAGAATGCAACACCAAACTGAATGACACCTACATTTATTACGGAAGTTACGGTTCGGAATTTAAAAACAAACAGATGCTTCAGGACAAAAATGCCGAAGTACAGTCGGTTTCCAACGCCGTGGAAAGAACGGTTGCAAAATCCAAGAAAAATGCCTACAAAAATGATCATTGGGATTTGGTAGACCGCGCTGAAAAGGATGTAAACTTCATGTCGGACGTAAAAGCTGAAGAACTTCCTGCCGAATTGAAAGGCAAAAGCAAAGAGGAAATTAAAAAAGCGGTTGCCGAAAAATCTGCCGAAAGAGAAAAAATTCAGAAAGAAATTGAAGTATTGTCTAAAAAAAGACAGGATTTCATTGATGCCGAAATGAAAAAACGAGGAAATTCTGAAGCCGATGATCTTGGAAAAGCAATTGAAAGGTCTGTTCTGGAACTGGCAAAGAAAAATGGTTATAGCCTGTAACTCATTATCAGCAGAAATTAAATTTAAATATCTAAAGTGATTAAAAACTAATAACCATTAAAGTTGAATGAAGAAGAAATGTTGTTTTCAAAGTTCCGACAACAAATATTTTGAGTGTGGTGATCCGCGGCAATTTTTGCCGCGGATTTTTCATGGTTTCGGCGAAGGCGAAGCCTTCGCCGAAAAATTGAAAAATTTCAAAATTATCTCCCAAATTTAAAATACTTTGATAGCAGATGCTTTTTACCTTTCATAAATTGAGAAACCATTTCCATTCCGGTAACCGAAAACGTAATTCCGTTTCCTCCGAAACCCAATATGAAATAAGAGTTTTTAAAATCCTTATGTTCCCCGATATAAGGCAGCCCATCCTTAGTTTCGCCAAAAGTTCCTGCCCAGACAAAATCTGTGTAGAAATGATAATCGGGTTTTATTTTCTTCAACGTTTTTAAAATCTCCTTTTCTTTCTTATTTAAAAGAGAATCCCGTTTTTCAGCATCATAAAAATCTTCATCGCCGCCTCCGATTAGCAGCCTTCCGTCATCCGTTGTCCGCATATACATATAAGGCTCATCGGTATTCCAGACCAGCGTATTGGTGATGTTTTTAAATTTTTTTGGATCAATTTCAGAAACAATGGCGTAGGTACTTTTTAAATTTACAAAATGTTCTTTGATAAGATTTTTACTTTCATAACCAATGCAGTAGATTACTTTTTTAGCCTTGATCTGAAAACCGGAATCCACTGTAATTAAATTATACCCTTTAAAATATTCAACATCTGTCATTTCTGTTTTGTCGAAAATTTGTAACCCTTTCTTTACATTTACCTTAAATAATTCATGTGCAAACTTAAATGCATCAATACTTGCTCCCTGTTCAGATAGAATTCCGCCATATGTATTTTCAAATCCGAACTGTTTTGAAACCTCATCACTTTCAAGCCATTTTACTTTGAAACCTGCATCTTTCCTTGCGTTAAATTCTTTCTTCAGCCATGCAACATCCTTTTTCTTGGAAGCATAATACAGAGATTTTTTTCTCTTAAATCCCGAATCCGACTTAATTTCCCCGGTTAATTTTTCAAGCTTATCAATGGAATCCGAACACGCCTTATAACTTGCTACAGCTCCTTTTTTTCCTATTTTTTCAATAAGTTCAAAAAGAGGAACATCTATTTCATACTGAAGCATGGAAGTAGTTGCTGAAGTACTTCCGTTACAGAGTTCGCGTTTATCAATAAGGATTGTTTTATATCCTTCAGACATCATTTGGTGAGCTGCTAAACTTCCTGTAATTCCGCCTCCGATAATCAGGACATCACATTCTTCATTGGATTTTAAAGAAGGATAAGAAGAAATCAATCCGTTTTTCAAAAGCCAGAAAGGTTCATTAGATTTAAGATCCATAGTACTGTTTTTCTCTGTATAAACAATAATTGCGCCTTTTATTCATCTAAAATTAATATTGGTTTAATATTTGTTTTCACCCTTCAATCAAACCACATTAAAAATAATAATATGATAACAATTATTCCAGAGGCTCCGGAAAATGTTGCAGCATTCAACGCAACAGGAGAAGTGACGAAAGAGGATTTTGAGAATCTTGTTTTACCAAGGGTAAAAGCAAAGATTGAGCAATTTGGAGAACTGAATTATTTGATGTATCTTGACACAGATCTGGATAATTTTACAGCCGGTGCATGGTTAGAAGATGCACTTTTAGGACTAAAAAATCTAACCAAATGGAACAGGGCTGCAATTCTAACGGATAATCAGAACGTACAGAATTTCACTGAAATCTTCAGCGTACTGATGCCGGGAGAATTCAAATCCTTCCCGAAAGGAAATCTTTACAATGCAATGTACTGGTGCAAAAACGGGAATGAAGTAGAAGCGTAATCTGCTTATTATAAAAACAACGGAGGACTGTCTTTTTTAAGGCAGTCTTTTTTATTGATCTGAAAATTAAACTGTAAGTATAAATACTTAATTATCAATTTGGTACATTCTACGTAAAATATTTCTCATTATTGTGATTACATTTGTAATGTTAAACAAACAAAAAACTAAAATCATGTCAACATTCAAAATCAACATCATTGCGGGACCACTTTGGAGCAATGACGAAGCACAAAAATTAGGTCCGCGTATCGCGGCAGCACACTTAGGAAAGTTTACCGGACAATGGACTACCATTGTTGAAGGACAGATGAGCGTTATCGAAGTTGAGCTTAATACTCAGCCTACAGGAGACTCTGAGTATACTTTAGATGTTTTGGCAGGTCCTATCTGGAGCGACGAAGATGCTAAAGAAGTTTGCCCATCCATCTGTGCGTCTTACGGAGGAACATGGAACGGACAATGGACTACTGTTGTAGAAGGCAAAATGAGCGTTTGCGGATGCACATTTAAATTCTAAAAACTACAAATTATGAAAATCGGCAGTTTCCGGAGGAAACTGCCGATTCTTTTATTGATCACAGGAAACACAATCCGTCATCATTTCTTTTTCTTCCGTTTTTTGTGAACTGTATAACTGTTTGTATCGGAATGCAATCATCAATCCTATACACGTCATTCCTACACCTACCAAAGAAGGATAATTGAAGGAATAACCATTTTCTAAAGGAATACCTCCCAAAAACGCTCCCAATGCATTCGCACAGTTAAATCCGGCCTGCATAAAAGCGGCAGCCATCATCTCGCTTTTAGGGGCGGCTTTCATCATCATAATATTAATGGGTGCAGCAACCGACATCGACAGTGCGCCGCAAACAAAGGTAAGGACTAAAGATATAGTTTGATATTCTGAAAGGAAAAATACACCCACCAAAGAACTCATCATTAAAAAGAGTAATAACACACAGGTTTTCTCGGGGCTTAATCGGTCAGACAAATATCCGCCGACTAAATTTCCTACAACCATTCCGGCTCCTGCAAGAATCATCACATATGCCATCTGATTTTCTTTAATCCCCGAAACAACGGTCATCAAAGGCGTAATGTAGCTAAACCATGTAAATAATCCTCCAAAACCAATCGCAGTAATCATTAAAACCATCCACGCCTGCTTTTTCTTCAAAAATTTCATTTCTTCCATGAAGTGAGTATTTTCATTGGTTTCAAGCATAGGCAGCCAGAGTTTTAAAAATAATAAGGCAAATAACCCGATCACAGCAACAATGGCGAAATACCATCTCCAGTGAAATGCATGACCGATATACGTTACCAGCGGAACCATCGCGAGATTCGCAACCGTAAGTCCTGTAAACATCAGCGATATATAGAACGCTTCTTTACCTTTTGCGGCTAATCGGGTGGCAACCACGGTTCCCACTCCAAAAAATGCTCCATGCGGGAGTCCGGAAAGGAAACGGATGATCATCATCGTGTTATAATCCGGAGCAATTGCCGATAATGCATTAAACAGGGTAAAAATCATCATTAGAACAATCAAAACCTTTTTTGGCGGAAATTTTACAGAATATCCAATTAAAATCGGAGCTCCTACAACCACTCCGAAAGCATAAGCCGAGATTAAATGTCCCGCTTGCGGAATGCTGATCTGTAAACTTCTTGCAATATCGGGAAGCAGCCCCATAATGGTAAATTCTGTGGTTCCGATTCCAAGACCGCCTATTGCCAACGGTATTATTCTTTTATCTATCTTCATTTTAAAATCCTTTTAACGATCCTGAATAATTTATTGTTTCTTTTAAAGTGCAAAAGTCGATAGAAAAAATCATTTATACTTTAACGCAAATGACTCAAGTTTGCTCTGTATTAACTTTTTTAATTAATTTTGAATTGAATATTAATCAAAAGAGAACATAATGAAAATTCAGAAAGAAAATATTGAATTTGAAGAGGGGAAATCTTTTAAGCTGTTTTCACCATCCCTTAAAAACTGTTTCTTCTGGCATTATCATCCTGAAATAGAGCTGGTTTATGTAGAAGCTTCCAACGGAATCCGTCACGTCGGTAAAAATATTTCAGACTTCAAAGACAGCGATTTATTGCTCATAGGTTCCAATGTTCCTCACCTTAATTTTGATTATAAAATTCAGACCGAATGCAGACAGATGGTTTTGCAGATGCGCGAAAATTTCCTTCAGGAATATATTATGCCGATTCCGGAATTCGAAAATATTAAAAAACTGCTGGAACGTTCTTATTTGGGGTTATCTTTTTCAGGACAAACCAAGAAAACAGTCGTTGAAAAACTGCATCAGATTAAAAACGGAAACGCCTTTTATTCTTTTATCGGGCTGATCGAAATTTTGCAGATTCTTGCCGATTCCGAAGAAGTAAAAGAGCTGAACTGCGAAGATACCCGCATCAAGTGGTTTTTAAATGATAAAATCCGGATGGGAACTATTTACGATTATATCAACGAAAACTACGACAAGAATCCCAACGTCAATATTATCGCAGAAAACGTGAATTTAAGCACTCCCGCATTCTGCCGTTATTTTAAAAAGCAGACCAATATGACCTTTACAGATTTTGTCAATAATTACAGGATCAATCAGGCGAAATTATTATTGCTCCAAAACCACTGCGTTACAGAAGTCTGTTTTCAGGTAGGTTTCGAAAGCCTTTCATATTTCAATAAATTATTCAAAAAATATATCGGAGAAACGCCTTCCGCTTTCAAGAAAAAACATTTGAGCGGTGAGGAAAACAGTGCAGTTTAAAACTAAGTTTAAACTCATTTTAAATGTAACCGCAAAAGATACAAAAGACTTTATTGGATTTATTTAAAGTAATTCAAAAGTCAGCAGAGAGAAAAAGTATTTGATTTTTTTTAAACTTATGTGCTCTTTTTTCACTTAATTATTCAACTTAAGAAACTAAAGTGTTAAAATCTTTTGTGTTAAAAAAGTTTAGACAATTTTACTGATATTTAAAGTCTGATTAAACTTTTATTTAAAGTTGATCATTACAAATCAAAAAGGTCACAATAATTTTTAAAAATCTTTGATTTTTATTCTTTTTGAGCACTTTTGGTTACTATAGAAATTCGCTTCAACATCGTCTTTTGTGCCTTTTGTGGTTAATTCTGAAAATAGTTTAAACAAGTTTTTATTTTAAACCAATCCTTTGTATTCTTTCCACTCTTCAAAACGATAATCGATAACCTGCTTCATGAGATCGTAATTTTCGTACGTATCTTCGATGTGATAAAACGTTTCGTATTCGTAATCATGTTCTTCCGCTTTTGTATCGAACAGATTTACATAATCATCTGCGAAAGAGCTGAATCGGTTTCCGAAATCCGTGTCGTCTTTGTAATAATCATGGGCAAAAGCATTTCCTGTTTCGTTCAGATCATATTCAGAAAACTTTCCGTCTATGAAATCCATGATGAATTCAGCGCCGGTAATTTCTCTTCTTTTTAAACTTTGAATTTCTTCTTCATGATCTTCTTTAAATTCTTCCGAGATGAAATCGTTATTAATACACCAGTTCAGAAACATTCCGGTGTGGGTTGCTCCGTTTTTTATTGGAAGTTCTTCAGGAAAATCGCTACCGTAATGCCATGAAGCATCATCATATTTAGACATATTGAATGATAGTTTTAAACAATTTTATCCAAAAATAGAAAAAATCAATTTATATTGCCCGTCACAGGGAAAATTCCGTCATTTGTATAGAAAATTTTTTTTCGACTCTATTATATGAAAAATGCCGTTCTGATCACCATTGGTGACGAAATTCTTTCAGGAAGCACCGTAGACACCAATTCTAACTTTATTGCTGCCGAACTGAAAAATATTGGGATAAAAGTTATACAGATTTTTACCATTTCAGACCAGATTGAAACCATTAAAAAGACCATCTCTTCTGCTTTTGAGTTGGGAGATATCATCATAACAACCGGAGGTTTAGGCCCTACAAGAGACGATAAAACCAAAAAAGCCATTGCCGAATTTTTCAATGACGAAATTGCTTTAGACGAAGAAACTTTCGCTCATCTGAAAGCTTATATGGAAAGACGCGGAAGAATAGAAATTCTGGAAAGAAACCGCGAACAGGCTTTTGTCCCTACAAAATCCAAAGTGTTCCAGAACCATAACGGAACTGCACCCTGCATGATGATGGAAGAAAACGGAAAACTGCTTTTCAGCCTTCCCGGAGTTCCTTATGAAGTAAAACCTTTAATTAAAGATCAGATTGTTCCTTATTTAAAAGATAAATTCAGTCTGCATTACCTTTCCACGAGAATTGTTTCCATAGTCGGAATTCCCGAAAGTATTCTGGCAGACAAAATTGAAAACTGGGAACTTGCCTTGCCGGAAAACCTTTCTTTGTCTTATCTTCCTGTAGGAACCCGCGTTAAACTGAGACTCACGGCAAGCGGAGAGGACGACAGTATTTTGCAGCAACAGTTGGAGGAGGAGATCCAGAAGCTACTTCCTTTAGTAAAAGATCATGTAATTGCTACCTCACAGGATAAAATAGAAAAAATCCTTGCCGATATTTTAACAGATAGAAAATTGACTTTATCTACCGCTGAAAGCTGTACAGGCGGAGAACTCGCAAAAATGATTACTTCTGTTTCC
The DNA here is from genome assembly GCF_014218915.1 of Chryseobacterium sp. C2(2020). Classification (NCBI taxonomy): domain Bacteria; kingdom Pseudomonadati; phylum Bacteroidota; class Flavobacteriia; order Flavobacteriales; family Weeksellaceae; genus Chryseobacterium; species Chryseobacterium sp. C2(2020). The sequence continues at coordinate 39,526 of NZ_JACLCT010000002.1, read as the reverse complement.
GGAAGCTCAAATTACTTTTTAGGCGGCATTGTTTCTTATGCTACAGAAAAAAAGATCGATATTCTCAAAGTAAAAAAAGAAACCGTAGAAGAATTTACGGTCGTAAGTGAGCAGGTCGCTGCGGAAATGGCAGAAGGCTGTCAGAAACTGTTCAATACAGATATTTCTCTGTCTACAACCGGAGTTGCAGGTCCCCGAAAAGGAGAGGACGGAAAGGAAGTGGGAACTGTTTTTTACACCATCAGAATTAAAGATCAGGAAGTGACTTCAAAATTGTATATGCCGCATCTTGATCGACTGGATTTTATGCACTTTGTATCCCAGAAAGTCATTCAGGATCTTGTTGCCCTTTTGGTGAATAATTGATTCATAATCAGTTAATTTTTTAATTTTTTTTTAATTAATTCTGCATAGGTTTTTCACGGTTTTTGACGTTCATGAGAAAAATATCAAAATCGTGGAAAACTCAAAGCAGATTTTTCAGACTGACAGCAAAAAACGCTGGAGAAACGTTCAGTGGGGAAGCCGAATCTTTATCTTCATTGCCATATTGCTTTTTCTGGCACTCGGTCTTATGATAAAATGGGACAGAAGCCCCAAAATTCCTTTTAAAGAAGATTACAAAGCCGTTATTACGGCAAGCAAACCTTATCTTCAGGAAAACAGAATTTCCAAAGAATATAAAGGATTCCGAAGTTTCATTTCCGAAAAAACAATGCACACCAACCTTGCTAAAATCGAAAAAGCAAGAGCCGAAAGACTAAAAAACCAAAACAGAAACTGGGCGCAATTTCCGGGCGGGATACGTTCTGCATTCTATGTGGCATGGGATCCACAGTCTTTAATGTCCCTAAAAAGAAACATTAAACACATCAATCTTGTTTTTCCGGAATGGTTTTTCGTCGATCCGAAAACTGGCGATCTGAAAACCAATGTGGATTCGGCAGGATATAAAGTCATTAAAAGAACAGGGGTTGCCGCAATGCCGATTCTCAGCAATAACTTTGAGCAGGAATTCCATTCTGAGGGATTGGGAAAAGTGCTGAAAGATCCGAAAAAAAGAACCCAGCTTATTCGGAAATTAACCTTTCAATGCCAGAAACTCAATTTCAAAGGAATCAACATCGACTTTGAAGATATGAATCTGGATTCTGATGAAAACCTCATCGCTTTCATGAAAGAGCTGTCCGAAACTTTTAAGCAGAATAAATTATTGGTTTCCATGGATATCATGACGGATAATGACGATTACAATATCCGGAAATTAAATCCTTACGTAGATTATTTCATATTAATGGCGTATGATGAATATGCAGTTGAAAGCGATGCAGGACCTGTTTCCTCCCAAAAATGGATTGAAGCACAGACTGAAAAAATTTTAGCCAAAACTTCATCCAACAAAATCATTTTAGGTTTGGGAGCTTACGGATACGATTGGAGTACAGACAAGGAACAGAATAATTCCGTGACGTATATGCAGGCAATCACCAAAGCGAGTGCAAGCAAAGCGAAAATTAATTTCGACGACAATACTTTTAACTTAAATTATTCTTACACAGATTCGAAAAACAATACACATACCGTATTTTTCAACGATGCTGCTTCTATTTTTAATACGATGCGTTTCTCTACCGAATATCCTCTTGCCGGAACAGCACTCTGGAGACTGGGAAGCGAGGACAGCCGGATCTGGAATTTTTACGATAAAGATCTTACTTTTGCAGGATTATCAAAATTAAATTTAAAAACCCTTGAGAATGTAAAAGGTCAGACGATGGTCGATTACATTGGCGACGGGGAAGTTTTGGATGTTCTAAATACGCCTCATGACGGAAAAATTGCCCTTGAGATTGATCCCAAAGAAAAAATCATCACCGATGAAAATTATGTAACCTACCCAAGTTCTTACGAAGTTAAAAAATATGGAGAAGCTCCACAGAAAGAACTGGTATTAACTTTTGATGACGGTCCCGATGAAACCTACACTCCGCAGGTTTTAGACATACTGTCAAAATACCACGTTCCGGCTGCCTTCTTTTTGGTAGGATTAAATGCCGAAAAAAACCTTCCTTTGGTTAAAAGAATTTACAGAGAAGGTCATGAAATTGGCAATCATACATTTACCCATGAAAATGTGGCAAAAGTGAGTCCCGAAAGAGCCTTACTGGAAATGAAACTGACAAGATTATTGATCGAATGTATCACAGGACATAGTACCATTCTGTTCAGAGCGCCTTACAATGCCGATTCTGAGCCAACAACTTCGGAAGAAATTGTTCCGGTTGCATTGGCGAGACAGCAGAATTATCTTGATATTGGTGAAAACATCGATCCCGAAGACTGGCAGCCGGGAATAAAAGCCGATGAAATTGTAAAACGTGTTTTAGCAGGTGTAAAAGCCGAACGCGGAAACATCATACTCCTTCACGATGCAGGAGGTGAAACCCGTGAAGAAACCGTAAAAGCATTGAAAGTTTTAATCCCGACATTACAGAAACAAGGATATCATTTTACCAATCTTGCCAGTATTCTGCATAAGAACAAAGCGGAACTGATGCCTTCCATACCGAAGACAAGAGCATATTATGTAATGCAGCTTAATCTTCTTTTGGCGACCATTATTTACGGAATCAGTCACTTTTTAGTAGCCTTGTTTACCATTTTTATCGCATTGGGACTCATCAGATTGCTGATTATGTTATTCTGGGCATTTAAAGAACGAAAAAAAGAGAAAAAATTACGAGAATTTCCCGTTTTAGAATCCTATCCGAAGGTTTCAATTATTGTTCCAGCGTACAATGAAGAAGTTAACATTGTTTCATCATTAAACAATCTGTTAAAACAAACCTATCCCAATTTCAATATTATTCTGGTGGATGACGGAAGCAAAGATTCAACCTACGAAAAAGCAAAAGAAGCCTTTTCTGATCATCCGAAACTGAAAATTTTCAGCAAAACCAACGGCGGAAAAGCAACTGCTTTAAATTTCGGGATTTCACAAACCGATGCGGAATATGTGATCTGCATAGATGCCGATACAAAACTGGAAAAAGATGCCGTAAAGTATTTAATTGCAAGATTTTTAAACTCAGATCCGGATGAAAAAATCGCAGCCGTGGCAGGAAATGTAAAAGTGGGAAATACCGTAAACTGGCTTACAAAATGGCAGTCCATTGAATATGCAACCAGCCAGAATTTTGATCGTTTAGCGTATGCGAATATCAATGCAATTACTGTAATTCCCGGTGCCATCGGAGCTTTCAGAAAATCTGTAATTGAAGAAGTTGGCGGATATTCTTCCGACACTTTAGCCGAAGACTGCGATATTACCGTTAAAATTTTAAGAGAAGGGTACACCGTTGCCAACGAAAACCGTGCAGTTGCCGTGACAGAAGCTCCGGAAAGCGTAAAACAGTTTTTAAAACAGCGTTTCAGATGGACGTACGGAATCATGCAGATGTTCTGGAAACAGAGACAGACTTTCCTTAACCCGAAATACAAAGGTTTAGGACTCTGGGCAATGCCGAATATTTTACTCTTCCAGTACATTATTCCGTTCTTTTCACCGCTTGCCGATGTCATCATGTTTTTTGGAATTTTATCCGGAAACGGAGGAAAAATATTCAGTTACTATTTAATTTTCCTTTTGGTGGATGCATCTCTGGCTTTTATTGCGTTCATCATGCAGAAAGAGAAATTGGTAAATCTGCTGTATGTAATTCCTCAGCGTTTCGGATATCGCTGGCTGATGTATATTGTACTGTTCAGAAGCCTCCGAAAAGCGCTGAAAGGCGAAATGCAGACTTGGGGATTTTTAAAACGTACCGGAAATGTAAAAGAAATTGCAACGTCTTAAATTCATGATTGTAAAAAAGTTGTCTTTCAGAAATAAGTGAAACGCCTTTGTTTATCTTAAATTTTTCAAACAGAGTTTTTAATAATTCCTTGTCTGGCATTGCGTTTAAATTATCGCAGGGGTAAACAACATTTTTTAATATTAAATTACCTAACTAAACATAGACAAAGACGTTTCACTTAATTTCGAAATACAAAGATTGATAAGAAGAGATTTTCAAATTAAAAATTAAAATATAAACTGATCTTAATAATTAATTAAATTTGTTTTCATAAAAAGTAACGAAATAAAAAAAAGTTACACTTATTGTATAAATTGTAATTATAATGAAAAAATTAACGCTTTCTCTGCTTTTAATAGGAGGAATTTGTTCACAAACCGTGAATGCTCAGGCGACAGACAAAGGTTTAGACCTTAGCTTGATGGATAAATCAGTACGTCCGCAAGATGACTTTTATAACTATGTGAGTGGAACTTGGATGAAGACTGCCAAAATTCCTTCCGATAAACCAACTTGGGGAAGTTTCAACAAACTGGCTGAAGATACAGATAACAACTCCATGACGATTCTGAACTCTCTTCTGAAAGATAAATTTGCTGACGGAACAGAAGGCAAGAAAATTCAGGACCTGTACGCAACGTACATGAACATGGCAAAGAGAAATGCAGACGGTATCAAACCGATTCAGGCAAATCTGAATAAAATTGATGCCATTAAATCCGTTGGAGATCTTCAGAAATATTTAATCTCTGTAACCAAAGAAGGAGAAAACAACTTCTACGGATGGGGAGTAGATGCAGATCTTAAGGACTCTAAAATGAACGTTGTTTATCTTGGTGACGCATCTTTAGGTCTTGGAAGAGATTACTATCAGAAAGTAAACGAAAAAAACACAGAAGCTTTAGCAGAATATACAAAATATGTTGCTTCTATGTTAAAAGAACTAGGATACAAAAACGCGGATGCTGCCGCTAAAGGTATCGTAGATTACGAGAAAAGCATCGCAAAAACATATTTAACCAACGAGCAGAGCCGTGATAATACACTTCAGTACAATCCGCAAACAATGGCTCAGCTTTCAGCTTTGGTAAAAAATGTAGACCTTCCGGCTTATCTTAAAGCAGTTGGCGTAAATACAGATAAAGTAATTATCGGAGAATTAGGGTATTACAAGAATTTAGATAAATTCATCAATACACAGAACCTTCCTGTGATTAAAGATTATCTTAAATTCCACATGATCCACGGAAGCGCGGCTTACCTAAGCGAAAAATTAGGTGATATGAGATTCGCTTTCTATGGTAAATATTTAAGAGGACAGCAGGAGCAGAGAGCTTTAAATAAGAGAGGATACGAATTAATTAACGGATCTTTAGGAGAAGCTTTCGGTAAATTATACGTTGAAAAATATTTCCCTGCAGAAGCGAAAGCACAGATGGTTGAGCTTATCGATTACTTAAAGAAAAGCTTCGCGGTTCACATCAACGGATTAACGTGGATGTCTTCTACAACGAAGGAAAAGGCAATGGAAAAGCTGAATAAGTTCACGGTAAAAGTGGCTTATCCGGACAAATGGAAAGATTATTCCAAATTAACCATCACGCCGGAATCAAAAGGCGGAAATCTATATGCCAACCTTCAGAATATAGCAGAATGGCAGTACAACAAAGATTTAGCTAAAATCGGAAAACCGGTAGATAAAACAGAGTGGGGAATGACACCGCAGACTGTAAATGCTTACTACAACCCGGTAAACAACGAAATCGTTTTCCCTGCTGCAATCCTACAGCCACCTTTCTTCAATCCTAAAGCAGATGCTGCCGTGAATTTCGGAGGAATCGGTGCGGTTATCGGTCACGAAATGAGCCACGGATTCGATGATTCTGGTGCACAGTTCGATGCAGACGGAAACTTGGTAGACTGGTGGACTCCGGAAGATAAAGCCAACTTCGAAAAAGCAACAAAAGCTCTTGCCGCACAGTACGACAAATACGAGCCAGTAAAAGGAACGTTTGTGAACGGAACCTTTACCAACGGAGAAAATATTGCGGATTTAGGTGGCGTAAACATCGCTTACGATGCTCTTCAAATGTATTTGAAAGACAAAGGAAATCCGGGAGTTATCAGCGGTTACACACAGGATCAGAGATTCTTCCTGAGCTGGGCTACGGTATGGAGAACTTTATCCAGCGAAAAATACATGATCAATCAGGTAAAAACAGACCCGCATTCTCCGGGATATTTCAGAAGTTTCGGTCCTTTAACCAATGTTGATGCTTTCTACAAAGCGTTTGATGTAAAAGAAGGAGACAAATTGTACAAAAAACCGGCAGAAAAAATTAAAATCTGGTAATCACCATTTCAGATACAATCAAAACCGTTCAGCAATGAGCGGTTTTTTTGTTTTTTTTGGAGCTTTTTCGCGCTTTCCGCACTCGCTATTTCCTGGGTTTCGGGGCGGCGGGGCCGCGCCGAAACCCAGGAAATGAGCTCAGACAATTGCTGCAATCACGGCTAGGATTTCAGTCATTTTTTTCAGCATCAGGAAAAATGAATAGAAATTATCCCTGGTTCAGAAAATTCCTGTATCATTTGCGGAGTGAATAATTTATCCTTGTCGAAGTACCTTTACGAACAAAAAAATCAACGGAATCATTTTGAAAAGAAAACTTCACGCTCCTCACGTGAAATACTAAACAATTTGTTGTCTTACTCAATCAAAATCAAATATCATTTTAACTGCAAAACAAAATCAGATAATAAAAATAGCAAGTTTTATTTACATCCTTTTCATCAATTATTATTTATCACTTATCATTTATAAACTAATTTGTATATTTGATAAGTTTGTGTAAAATCAAAAACAATTTTTAATGAAAAAGCTAAATATCGGAGTACTTGCCTTTTCAGGTTTGGTATTTTTAAATTCATGTGGAACAACAAAAACTGCCGATACCCAAAAGCCTGAACCGGTAAAAGGAGTTGAAATTGTACAACCGGAAAAAATGGAAGCAAAAGAAGAAGGATTAAACCTATCGTACATGGATAAAACTGTTCGTCCCCAAGATGATTTTTTTAGCTATGTAAACGGAAACTGGGTAAAGACCACTCAGATTCCTTCCGATAAAGCAAGTTGGGGATCTTTCAATGCACTCAGAGAAAATGTAGACGATGCTTCTTTGGACATCCTGAACAAAATTTTATCAGAATCTTATCCTGAAGGTTCCGAAGGACAGAAAATCCAGAATTTGTATGCCTCATTTATGGATACCAATAAGAGAAATGCAGAAGGACTGGCTCCGATTAAAGGAGATCTTGCAAAAATTGATGCCATTAAAAACATCGGCGATCTTCAGAAATATCTGCTTGAAGCAACAAAAGTAGGAGACAATTCTTTCTACGGATGGAGAGTAGGTGCAGACCTGAAAGATTCTAAAATGAATGCAGTCTATCTAGGCGGCCCTGATCTTGGACTGGGAAGAGATTATTACCAGAAAGTAAATGAAGCCAATACCAAAACGTTAGCAGAATATCAGACCTATGTCGGAAAACTATTCGGCGTTTTAGGCTATAAAAATTCAGAAACTTCGGCAAAAAACGTGGTGGATTTCGAAAAACAGTTGGCAAACTATTTATTAACGCTTGAACAGAACAGAGATGCCAATTTAAGATACAATCCTAAAAACGTATCAGAATTGCCGGCTTTAGTTAAAAATATCAATCTTCCGAAATATCTTAAGGATGCCGGAGTAAATACCGATAGAGTCATCATCGGCGAGCTGAAGTATTACCAGAATATGGATTCCTTCCTTACCCAGAAAAACCTTCCTTTACTGAAAGACTATCTGAAATACCACTTAATCAATGGAAATGCAAGCAATCTTGATGAAAATTTAGAGCAGATCAGATTCGATTTCTACTCCAAATATCTTCAGGGACAGAAAGAACAGCGTCCGATGAACAAAAGAGGGCTTTCTTTGGTAAACAGTGTTCTTGGAGAAGCCTTCGGGAAATTGTATGTGGAGAAATATTTTGCACCGGAATCAAAAGCACAGATGGAAATGTATATCGATTACATTCTAAAATCCTTCAAGACACACATCAACGAGATGGATTGGATGTCTCCGGAAACAAAAGTAAAAGCACAGGAAAAATTATCAAAATTCACTGTGAAAATTGCTTATCCGGATAAATGGAAAGATTATACCCAGTTAAAAGTAGAAGCTCCGAAACAAGGGGCAACCTTATATTCTAATCTTCAGAATGTTTCAGCTTGGCAGTATCAGAAAAATTTAGATAAAATAGGAAAACCGGTAGACCGAACGGAATGGGGAATGACGCCGCAAACCGTAAATGCCTATTACAGCGGATCAAACAACGAGATCGTTTTCCCTGCAGCCATTCTTCAGCCGCCTTTCTACAATCCAAAAGCCGATGCAGCCGTTAATTTCGGAGGAATCGGAGCCGTTATCGGTCACGAAATTTCTCACGGATTCGATGACAGCGGTTCAAGATTCGACGGAGACGGGAACTTAAATAACTGGTGGACCGATGCAGACCGTAAAAACTTCGACGCAAAAGTAGCACAATTGGCAGCACAGTACAGCGCTTATGAACCGGTGAAAGGAAGCTTCGTTAACGGGAAGTTCACGAGTGGCGAAAACATCGGAGATTTGGGAGGAGTTGCAGTGGCTTACGATGCACTTCAGATGTATCTTAAAGATCACGGAAATCCGGGCTTAATCAGCGGATTTACTCAGGATCAGAGATTCTTCATGAGCTGGGCAACAGTCTGGAGAACAAAATCCACAGATCAGTATATGACCAATCAGGTAAAAACAGATCCGCATTCGCCGGGAATTTTCAGAGCATTCGGTCCGTTGGTTAATCAGGATTCTTTCATCAAAGCATTCGACATCAAACCGGGAGACAAAATGTATAAAGCTCCGCAGGACAGAATAAAAATTTGGTAAGACAAGCCAAAAATTGTTAGAAATGAAAAACGCATCAGAAATGATGCGTTTTTTTATTTAATTTTTCATAGTTTAGTGACATCACAAAATATCAGTTTTTAGTTGATATTTAATTTAAAAAGTTAATATTTCAAGAAAAATCTTAACAAAATTTTGTATGTTACAGTTTTTTTTTAAATTTAAACATTGGATTGGTCAGCTATTTGATGCTGATAAAGACAATACACACCAACATCAGAAATCTCAAAATATTAATAATATGGCAATGTTTAATTATGGCGTTGGCGGAAATGAAGTAAAAGTAGACGCCAATGAAGCTATACAGCAGATTCAGGAGAATAAATCGCTGATAGTAAGCCAGCTTACAACCGACGAATCTTACGTCCCTGAAATTGTAACAGGATTAAAAACTGTGGACGACGTCTTCAAACATTTCCAGCCTTCTGTAAGCGTTCAGCACGAAACGGAGGACGGTAATGTAGTGGAAGAGGAGTTCCGTTTTCAGAATCTTGCGGACTTCACCCCGAAAAATCTTACTCAGAAATCAGATTATTTGCAGCAGTTAAGCATGGAGCAGGAACAGTACAACAAAATTGTACGCCAGCTTAAAACCAATAAAATTCTGCGCAATATGCTGGAAAACGATCAGACAAGAGCTGCATTCGTGGAAGTACTAAAAGAAGTGGCACAGGAACTTGAAAAATAATCTAAAGACGTTACATTAATCATGGACAGTAAATTACAGGCAGCTGAAAACCAACAACAGGGACAGCAGCAACACGCAGGTCAGCCAAAAGGTAATCCGCTTGCCGAACTCAATAAAATCGGAGGTTTTGGTTTTGTAGAATCCGTTGTAGACGGAATCGCAAACATGAACCCCACCAGAAAAGCCAGAAAGGAAATCTTCCTTAATGACAGCAATAAAGCAGAGGAAAGAAAAGAACTTCTCCAGAAAATCAATCTTTGGGTAAACCTTCTGGAAAGCAATGATTCTGCGGATAAAATGGCAGAAACATGCAAAGCTAAAGCTCAGGCTGCCGATCAAAATTTAAAACTAAATCTTAAAAATACGCTTGATGCAGTCCGTCAACTAGAAACAAACTACAGGACGGTCGCTCAATTCTACAAAAATACCGAGCTTGATAAAGTTGATAACGTAAGTATTGTTAATGCAAGTTTAGATCAGGTTTCAGATTTGGATAACCCAATCTTTATCGATGCCATTGCAGAAGAATTTAAGAACTATTACGACCGTTTAGATCTTAGAGACAATTACTCTATTTTAGCAATTCCGGGATATTTGGGATCCAATAAAGTCATTGAAAAATGGGCGAAAATCTGTAACGAAAACAAAGTAATGATGGTAACGGATTTTGCGAATCTTGATAAACCGGATGACGTGGTGGATTTATTCCATTCTGCCAATCTTACAGGAGGAGAATTGCACAGAAGTAATGTCATCATGACCTGTAACTGGTTGGTTGGACGCGGAAAAGCGGAAGAAGTAGGAGAGGAGGAAAACGTAGAACTTCCGCCATCAACTTCACTTGCCGGAAAAATTCATAAAACATTAATGTCTCAGGTTGCAGCAGGTAAAAAGCACGGAAACATCAATGAAGTGGATGCCGTAAAATTCGAATTAAAGAAAAGCGAAATTTCCCAGTTGGAAAAAATGGGACTGGTTCCCATGGTGAACGAATACGGAAAAATCATGGCTTTCTCTGCAAAAACTCTGTTTACAGGAGACAATATCGGACTTCAGACCTATTCTGTCGTTCGCGTATTCGATTATGTAACTAAAGTTTTGCTCGATTTCCTAAACAGAAGAGCTTTCGAAAACTGGAACGCAAGAAACGAAGATGATTTGAGAAGACAGATCGTAACCTTCCTTGACGGAATTAAGGGACCGGATAAACTGATCGAAAAATTCAAGATTGTTCGTTTTGAGCAGGATAAAGTAAACAAAGACAGAGTTTGGCTGGATATTCGTCTTACGCCTTATTTCCCTACAAAAAGTTTCGTTATCAAATTAGACGGACATAAAGGAGACGACGGAAACGAGTGGGATGCGGAGTATCTTCAGGACTAAATTTAAACCAATCAATACACAAACCGATGCAATTTTTCATCGGTTTTTTTCTACCAAATCGTTAAAAATAGAAATATGAAAGGCAGGTTATTTTACTTTTTGCCCATAATTTTTGTGATTTTCAGTTGTGAAGATAAAAAAGTACAGCAAAATCATCCCATTGATCTTTTCGCCGACGAAATAAAAGAAGGAAAAGCTTACATCATGAAACCGCAGGAATGCTTTGATGAAAGTGATATGGTGGTTTCTTCATCAAATATCAAACTCATCGATCAGTCTCAAGGGCGTGGAAAATCTATATTTATTTACAGAGTTAATAATGGCAAGGTAGAGAAAACGACTAGAGATTCTATTGTGGATTTTCCGTTCAGTTTTCTGTCTAATCAACAGTTAAAATTCAAAAAAGACTCTGCTTCCTATATTTATCTCAAAAAACTGGAAGGTTACCGCTTCATCGCAAAAGAAAAACATTTAAAATACCAGTGGCTGAAAGCGGCTCCTGTATATTCCGTTCAAAAAGAAAATTAAATTATCTTTGTATTTAATAAACAGATGCTTCGACAAGCTCAGCATGACATTTCTAATACTAGTCGTTTTATTAAAAGTGAATTTTTAGCGTTGTCATGCTGAGCTTGTCGAAGAATAAAATGTAGCAGACAAATCTTTGGAAAAAACAAAACAATCAGACTTCAGACACATCGGCAATAAACTTCTTAACTGGTATAAGACAAATGCCCGCGATTTATCTTTCAGACAGACCAAAGATCCTTATAAAATCTGGATTTGTGAGATCGTTTTTCAGCAGACCAGAATTGCTCAGGGATTAGGACATTATAATAATTTTGTTCAGCGTTTTCCGGATGTAAAAACCCTTGCCGAAGCAGACGAAAACGAAGTTTTACTGTATTGGAAAGGATTAGGCTATTATTCCAGAGCGATAAATGTTCATAAGGCGGCGCAACAGATCATGAACGATTATAATGGCGTTTTTCCTCATGAATACGATGAAATCTTAAAGTTAAAAGGAGTCGGAAAATATACAGCCGCTGCAGTTTCCAGTATTTGTTTTGGGGGTAAAATTCCGGCTGTGGACGGAAACTTTTATCGTGTACTGAGCCGTATTTTTGCAGATGATTTTGATATTTCAAGTTCAAAAGCTTTTAATTATTTTTCTGAACTCGCTCATTTAATTTTACCTGAAAACGTCGGTGATTTCAATCAGGCGATGATGGATTTAGGTTCTGAAATCTGTAAGCCTAAAAATCCTCTTTGCAGCGAATGTCCTTTGAATGAAGACTGTCTGGCTTTTTCCCTGAATAAAGTTTCTGAATTTCCGGTAAAAACAAAAAAAGTAAAAGCCGCTGATTTGGAACTGAAATATTATTTCGTTCACAGAAATGGTCAGTTTTTAATTCAACAGAGAAAAGATGATTTCATCTGGAAAAAGTTATTTGAATTTCCACCTGAAATTTCTGATGATTTAATTCCGTTTATCAAAAGTGTAAAAAATGTAAGCCATAAACTCACGCACAAAAATTTAAGCATAGAAATTTTTAATGTAGAAGTAGAATCAGAAGAAATATGGCACAATTTCATCACTCAAAATAATTACATCATAACCGATGTTGAAGGTTCACACGAAAAATCCTTCCCAAAACCGTTGGAGAATTATATCCAGAATTATGAAACGGCATACAGAATTTTGTAATTCGATGTTCGGTTTGTCATTCTACGAAGGAGAAATCTGATTAGCATTACTTAGATTCTTCACTCCGCTCCGTCCTGAATGACAAAATATTATTTATTATCATAGTTAAAAATGGAAAATCATTCATATATCTATCATTTGCTGAGTGAAACGCCTTCGCGAACGAAAATATTCACAATAATATTCAAAAAAGAATTGCGCTCTTTGTGTTAAAAAGATTCTTCACTCCGCTTCGCTATGTTCTGAATGACAAAATGATTTCTTCTTATTATTGAAAGATAATTATTTATGCATTTATCATTTGCTGAGTGAAACGCCGTTGCGAACGAAAATATTCACAATAATATTCAAGAAAGAATTGCGCTCTTTGCGTTAAAATAGATTCTGCACTTCGCTCCGCTCCGATCAGAATGACAAATGCTGCATAATGTAGAACAAGCCATTATCTTTGTTGTCTTAGTTAAGTGAAACGCCTCTGCGAACTTAAAAACGAAAAGCTGTTAAAAAAAATCTTCGCGTTCTCCGCGTTCAAAAAACAAAGCCTCCAAAAACAAAATTCAATCTCAATCTCAAAACCCATTGAAATCCCGAAATTTGTCTTCCGAAATCTGAAATCTAATTTGTACTTTTGCAAAATGTTTAAAAACGCCATTTTTATTTTTGCAGCCTTACTTTTGGTATCTTGCGGAAAAGATCCCGTTCCGAAGCCTTACGGAGAACTTCGACTGGAATATCCCGCACCGAAATATCAGAAATTCGAAAACAACTGTAATTATACATTTGAATATTCAGATTTTGCAAATATTACCGACGCAAAAAAGCCTTGTTGGTACTATCTGAACTATCCGAAAATGAAAGCCAAAGTTTTTGTAACGTATTACCCAATACAGAATGATTTTGCAGCCCATATTCAGGAAGCAGAAAAAATGGTTTATGAACATACCATTAAAGCAAGTGCAATCGACACAAAATCTTTCGAATATCCTGAAAAAAAGGTATACGGAAATTTTTATGAACTCAAAGGTCAGAGCGCTTCTAATCTTCAGTTTTACATTACAGACAGTACCAAACACTTTGTGACTGCCTATTTATATTTTAACACAAGACCGAAACCGGATTCTTTGGCTCCAGCGGTAGATTATATCAAAAGAGATATGAAACATCTGCTGGACACATTTGAATGGAAAAAATAATTTACTTTTAAAATACTTTGAAAAAAATATGAAACTTTTAGTTGTAGGAAGTGTTGCGTTCGACGCAATCGAGACGCCATTTGGAAAAACAGATAAAATTTTAGGAGGTGCAGCCACGTACATCGGGATCACTTCATCCATTTTGGGCGTTAAGTCCGGAATCGTTTCTGTGGTAGGAGGAGATTTTCCGCAGGAGTATCTTGATATGTTCACAAACAGAGAGGTTAATGTAGAGGGAATTGAAATCGTAAAAGAAGGGAAAACATTCTTCTGGGCAGGAAAATACCACAACGACCTGAATACAAGAGATACTTTGGCAACTGAAGTAAACGTTCTTGAAAACTTTGATCCTAAAATTCCGGATTCTATGCAGGATGCAGAGATCTTATTATTAGGAAATCTTCACCCGGGAGTACAGCTTTCCGTACTTGAAAAAATGAACAACCGTCCGAAGCTTGTTATTCTTGATACCATGAATTTCTGGATGGATACAGCTTTGGAAATACTAATGCAGATGATTGCCAAAACAGACGTGATTTCAATCAACGATGAAGAAGCAAGACAGCTTTCAGGAGAATATTCTTTGGTAAAAGCAGCTAAAAAGATCCACGAAATGGGACCGAAGTTCGTTATCATTAAAAAAGGAGAACACGGAGCTTTGCTTTTCCACGATCATAAAGTATTTGCTATTCCGGCTTTACCATTGGAAGAGGTCTTCGATCCTACCGGAGCGGGAGATACTTTCGCAGGAGGTTTTGCCGCATATTTAGCCAAAAAAGGAACATTCGATTTCGAAACCATGAAGTCTGCATTAATCGTAGGTTCGGCAATGGCTTCTTTCACGGTTGAGAAATTCGGGACAGAAAGAATTCAGGAAGTAACCGAATCGGATGTGTTCGGAAGACTGAAGCAGTTTAAAGAATTAACGACTTTCGATGTAGAAGTACAATAAATACCTCTTTTTAAGAAATATTTATAATAAAAAATTTAGTGTAATTCATTAAGAATTCTAAATTTGCAACTTGTTTAAAATAGTAAAATGATAAATAAACTTAAGATCACTTTTCTTTTTGGAATTTTCATCATGTTGTTTGGTGCAAATATGATGAACGCTCAGTTAAAACAGGGAGATTTAGTGGACGGAATTGCTGCTGTTATCGGTGATGAAATTGTATTGGAATCTGACGTTAACGAGCAGATGAATTATGCAAAACAGCAGGGAGCTTCCAATATAGATAAGTGTGAGTTTTTGGAAAACTTACTGAATAATAAGCTTTTGGTATACGAAGCGAAAAAAGATACCCTGATTGATAACCGTTCTGCGGCAATTAAAGAACAGGCAAATGCAAAATATCAGCAGTTGCTTTCTCAGTTTCCTGACGAAAAAACAATGTTGGCTGCCTATAAATTCAGAAATGGGTATGAAATGAAAAATGCGATCGAAAAAATCGATACAGACCAATATTACGGACAGGCTAAAATTCAGAGAATTACAGACAAAGCAGACGTTACGCCAAACGAGGTAACCGATTTTTATAATCTCTATAAAAGTCAGCTTCCCGAGATCAAAGATGAAGTTTCACTATCTCAGATCATGATGTACCCTAAACTTACCGAGGCTCATAAAGATGAACTCATCAATAAGCTGAAAAAGATCAAAAAAGATATCGAAGGAGGAGAATCTTTCGAAAGTCAGGCAAGGATTTTCTCTGAAGATAAAGGAACCGCTTCCAACGGAGGTTTAATGAAAAACATTTCCAAAGGACAGATGGTAAAACCTTTTGAAGCAGCCGCTTTAAATCTTCAGGAAGGAGAAATTTCAGAACCTGTAGAAACAGAATTCGGATATCACTTAATCCAGCTTATTAAAAAATCAGGTAAAATCTACGAGGCAAGACACATCCTTTTAATGGCTGTTCCTACGGATGACGAAATTAAAACAGCAAAAGCTAAGTTAGACAGCATCAGAGGTTTAATTGTCAACGGAAAAATGACATTCAAAGATGCTGCCTTCAAATTCTCAGACGATAAAAGAACGAAATTCAATGCAGGAATTATTCCGGGAGCAGACGGATCTAATAAAATCGAAAGAGAAACAGTTCCGGGAACAATCAGCTATGAATTGGCAGGTTTAAACAAAGGAGACATTACGAACGCTTTCGATGATATGGATGAAAGAGAAAGAAAAGTGGTAAAAATCGTAAAAGTAGAAGATGTAATTCCGGCTCACCAGATTATTCTGGAAACAGATTACGACAGAGTAAAGCAGATGGCGCTGAACAAAAAGCGAAATGAAATGATCGAAAAATTTGTTAATTCAAAACTTCCGACAACATTCATCTCCATCGACGGACGTTACGATTCTTGTAACTTTAAAGCCAACTGGAAAAGAGATTCAATTAAAAAATAATCATCAAAACCTTCAGAACTTCAGAAGGTTTTTTTATGCCCAAAATCTTCTGAAAACCGCTATTTTTATTATTTTTACAGCATGAGCAGTTTCATAGATTTTAATTCAGCAAAAAAGCTTCACCAGATGAATTCACAACAAAATAAAATTACACAACTCTTTAATATACAATATCCTATCATTCAGGCAGGCATGATCTGGCATTCCGGATGGAAGCTGGCTTCTGCCGTTTCCAATTGCGGCGGTCTCGGATTAATCGGCGCAGGAAGCATGTACCCCGATATTTTAAGGGAAAATATCCAAAAATGTAAGCAGGCTACAGACAAACCTTTCGGGGTAAATGTTCCGATGTTGTATCCTAATCTGGATGAAGTAATTCAGATTATTCTGGAAGAAGGAGTGAAGATCGTTTTCACTTCAGCCGGAAACCCCAAAACATATACCGAAACTTTGCAGAAAGAAGGTCTGAAGGTTGCACACGTCGTTTCTTCAACAAAATTTGCCATGAAATGCGAAGAGGCAGGAGTAGATGCCGTAGTTGCGGAAGGATTTGAAGCAGGAGGTCACAACGGAAGAGACGAAACCACTACATTCTGCCTGATCCCGAATGTAAGAAAACATATTTCCAAACCGCTGATTGCAGCAGGAGGAATTGCTTTAGGTTCCCAGATGAAAGCAGCCATGATTTTAGGCGCAGACGGCGTTCAGATCGGTTCCCGATTTGCAGCTACTTTAGAAGCAAGCGCTCATGAAAACTGGAAAAATAAAATTACAGAACTTCAGGAAGGAGATACCCATCTTACCCTTAAAGAACTGGCGCCTGTAAGAATGGTTAAAAATAAGTTCTTTAACGAGTTGGAGGAGATCTACAACGTCGGAAGAAACAAAGAGTCTCTAATCGCTTCTTTAGGACGTGCAAGAGCCAAAAAAGGGATGTTCGAAGGCGATATGGAAGAAGGCGAACTCGAAATCGGGCAGGTTTCTGCTTTAATTGATGAAGTTCTTCCGGTAGAAATCGTTTTTCAGAATTTACTGAAAGAATTTAACGAAACCAATACGCCAAGTTTATAAAATTAATCTGAAAGTTGATGGAAGGAAGAATTATTAATGTCAATGGAAAAAAACTTTATACAGAATATCAAAAAACTTTTGAAAATAAACCAACCATCGTCTTTTTGCACGATTCCTTAGGCTGCACTCAGCTTTGGAGAGAATTTCCGGCAAGACTGGCTTTGCAGATACAATGTAATGTGTTGATCTATGATCGTTTAGGTTATGGAAAATCTTTTCCTATGCTTACCTGTGAAAGAGTAAACAATTATATGGAGCAGGAAGCCGATCTCCTGAATGATCTGTTAAAAGAACTGAATATAAATGATATAATCCTTTTCGGACACAGCGACGGCGGAACAATTGCCTTGATTTTCGCAGCCAGATACCCCGAAAAAGTCACCGCAACTCTTTGTGAAGCCGGACATATTTTCGTAGAAGAGATAACCGTAAAAGGTGTAAAAAATGCTTTTGAAGCTTATAAAACCACCAATCTTCCGGAACGTCTCGCAAAATATCATGGCGATAAAGTTGAAATGATGGTAAAAGCTTGGACGGAAATCTGGTTAAGCGACAGATTCAGAAGCTGGAATATTGAATACCTCCTGAAAGATATCACTTCACCTTTGTTATTTATTCAGGGAGAAAATGACGAGTACGGAACACTGGATCAGGTGGAAAAAACAATTTCTCAGGTAAGCGGAACCGCAGAAAAATTCATCATCCCAAACATCGGACATACACCGCACAAAGAAATTCCGGATGCGGTTCTGCAAAAATCTACAGAGTTTATCTCCTCAATTATAAAGGGATAATACTGAAAAATAGTTGGTGAAATTTAAGCAGCATTATATTCCCCTCCTTTGGAGGGGTGGCGAAAATTCAAAGAATTTTTGACGGGGTGGTCAATAAATGCAAAATCAAAGCCCATCAATTTCCATCTGAATATTCGCTCTCGCAAGATCCTCATACTTTTCTTTAAAAATCGGGGTTTTAAAAATATCCTTCTGCTCCAGAAAATGTTTTAAAACCTTTTTTCTTCCCGGTTTATAAAGCAAATCGGGATAGATGGAATATTCCTTCCGGATTTTTTTCGTGTAATCAAAATATACTTCAGAATCTTTTCCGAGAATCGAAAGATCGGCATCCAGAAGATAATTGGTATCGCTGTCTTCAGACAAATGATGCGATTTGGTGGCAATAATCTGCTCCGAAATTTTTTGAATGAAATAAGAGTCTACATTAAGTTTTTTCAGTCTTACCGCAGCAAACTCAGCACTTTTTTCTTCGTTTGATTTTGATGAAGCATCATAAATAACATCATGGTAAAAAACAGAAAATGAGAGAACAGAAAAATTTTCAATTTCATCTTTTACAGCATCCAGTTCAGAGAACATATTCTCCAGATGCTCAAGATTATGATAATGCCTCCCTTTTTCAGTATATTTCTTTTCAATTTCAGACCACAGATCTCCAATAAGATTTTGATCTTGGGTGTAAAAAAGACTGTTTTCCAGAAATCTTTCTTTCAGGTTCATTTTCAAAAATTTTCAGATAAAAAAAAGGAACTTTTTAAAAAGTTCCCTGATTTGCTTCCAGATTTGCTTTCAGCTCAGCCCAGCCACCGCCGTTGTAGCCGTCTTGCAAACCTTGAGAGTTAAGATATTCCAAAGCCTTTCCGCTTCTGTTTCCGCTTCTGCAGAACAAAATCACCGGCTTATCAATAGACAATATTTCTTCTTGTCTGTCTTCCACTTCTCCCAAAGGAATATTTTTAGCACCCTCTATGTTTCCGTCCATTTCCAGTTCCATAGGTTCACGAACGTCAATTAATGCATAATTTCCTGATTTTATAACTTCTGATAAAGACATAATATATTAATATTTAGAATTAAATTATTTGACGGGTATATGAAAATTGCCTGTGAAGCAATTCTCTGAATTAAGTTCAAACAAATTTATAAAATAATATTAGTTTTGCACTATAAAATCATGACTTCAAACGCAGAAAAATATACACAGCTTATAAAATCCAAGGCAAAAACTTTTGGATTTCAGAATTGTGGGATCTCAAAAGCAGACTTTCTTGAGGAAGATGCAAAACCACTCGAAAACTGGCTGAAAAATAACTTTCACGGTGAAATGAAGTACATGGAAAATCATTTTGATAAAAGACTGGATCCGAGATTATTGGTAGAAGGCTCCAGATCTGTAATTTCTCTTTCCTACAATTATTTCCCCGAAGAAAAAATTTCTACTCTCGAAAACTTTAAAATTTCGAAATATGCTTATGCGGAAGACTACCATGAAGTTATTAAAGATATTCTGCGATCGATGGTTGCAGAGCTTCAGGAAGAAATCGGGGAATTCGGATTTCGTGTTTTTGTAGATTCTGCGCCGGTTCTGGAAAGAAGCTGGGCGAGAAAATCAGGAATCGGATGGGTAGGAAAAAACGCAAATTTAATTACAAGACAAAGCGGCTCATTTTATTTTTTAGCTGAAATAATATGCGATCTGGAACTTGTTGCAGATCATCCCGTAACCGACCATTGCGGAACGTGCAGGAAATGTATTGATGCTTGTCCCACCAATGCGATTGTTTCCGAAAAACTGATTGACGGGAGCAAATGCATTTCTTACGCAACCATCGAGCTGAAAGATTCCATTCCGGATTATTTTCAGGACAAGATGGACGACTGGATGTTTGGCTGTGATGTTTGTCAGGACGTCTGTCCGTGGAACCGTTTTTCGTCACCTCATCAGCAAACCAAATTCAAACCGAACGAATCTTTAAAAAACTTTAAAAAAGGAGAATGGAAGGAGCTCACGCAGGAGCTGTTTTCCGAAATTTTCCGCAAATCGCCTGTGAAGAGAACAAAATTTGCCGGTCTTAAAAGAAATATAGAGTTTCTGGAGAAATCTTCACAAAATAAGTGAAATCATTTTGGCGGATAAACCCTTATCTGGAATTGTTGAAGTTCCAGAGTAATAAGGTTGAACGCCCATTCCTTAAATGGATTGTTTAAGGAGGGAAAGATGGCAGGTAAGAATTTTAAAAAATTTTCAGACTAAAAAAATGTATTCTGAAAATAAAATTTGTTAAAAATCAGCGTTTTTTCTGTATTCTTTTTGGGGCTACTTTTACTCTTACTTTAAATCTTTTGTTGGATTTCATGTTTTTGTGCATATTTTTGAATATTTGGTACTTAAATTTAGCGAAAATTCCGATTGAAACAAATACTTTTGCGAAAAATTATTAATTAAATTTTATTAACTTTAAAAAACCATGAACGTGAAAAAGATGTTACTTCTCATTATAAAAGCCATAGGAATTATTGTTGGAATTGTTGCTCTGTATGTCGCCTTAGGCTACTTTTTACCATTCATTGAAGTTTCAGCGAAGGATGACGGACAGAAGAAAGAAATTCCTGTTTATATTTATACCAACGGCGTTCATACAGATATTGTAATGCCTGTAAAAAATGATGTACAGGATTGGAGCACAAAAATTCCGTTCAGCAATACGAAATCCAAAAGTACAGATTACAATTATGTAGGAGTAGGATGGGGAGATAAAGGATTCTATCTCGACACTCCGACGTGGGCAGATCTTAAGTTTTCGACGGCTTTTAAAGCCGCTTTCTGGCTTAGCGAATCGGCAATGCACTGTACTTTCTATAAAACCATGAAGGAAGGCGACGACTGTAAAAAAATTATGATCAGCAAGGATCAGTATAAAAAACTGGTAGATTTTGTAGATGCTAAATTTGATAAAGACCAAAACGGAAACTACAATCTGGTTCCTACAAATGCTGTTTACGGTAATGATGATGCTTTCTATGATGCACAGGGAAAATACAGCTTCCTGAATACCTGCAATACCTGGGCAAATGATGCTCTGAAAGCGGCGGATCAGAAAGCGGCATTCTGGACACCTTCAGATTACGGAATCTTCTTACATTACAAATAATTTTCTGTGAATTTTTTAAGTTGGATAACGGCATTTCTGTTCCTGTTATCATGCAAACAGGAAGCGGAAAGTACCATCAAGCCACAGATTTCAGAAATCTCAAAGCAGGAAAAGAAACCGGAAATTGATTTAAATAAAACAAAATCTAAAGCCGAAGAAGCGCTTACATTCTGCAAATCCAGCAAATTCAATACAGATTTTTGTATTCTGATTGATATGAGTCTGCATTCCGGAGTGAAAAGACTGGTTGTGTGGGATTTTAAAACAAACTCTGCTTCAAAAAAATATCTGGTTGGTCACGGCTGCGGAGAAAACCAGTGGAGCAGTGACGAATCTAAAGACCATCCGATATTCAGCAATGAAGACGGAAGTCACCTTTCATCACTTGGCAAATACAAAATTCAGGGGAGAGGTTACAGCGACTGGGGAATTCATGTAAAATATCTCATGCAAGGTCTGGAAAAAACAAACAGCAATGCGCTGCAACGATTCATTGTTTTTCATTCCTGGAATCTGATGAGCGATGAAGAAGTCTTCCCGAAAGGTTCGCCCGAAGGTTGGGGCTGTCCTACCATATCCAATAATGCGATGAAAGAAATAGATCCGATGCTTCAGAAATCTAAAAAGCCTGTTCTGATGTGGATTTATGATTAAAAATTTTGACTTATCCCCTTAACTAATAAAGGCTTCGACAGGCTCAGCCTGACAATGTAAAAATATTGCGGTTAGTATTCGAGATGTCACCCTGAGCTTGTCGAAGGGACACTACTAGAGCACCGCCTTCTAATTGTTGTTATCCAATATTGATTAAAGGAATAAGTCAATGAAAATTTTTAAATACAATCTCTTTACAATTAGAAAAATTAGTCTGATTTTTGTAGTGAAAACAGGGTTAACAAATCATTATGTCTAAAAAAGAAAAAGTAAATATTTTCTGGTTCAGAAGAGATATCAGACTGGAAGATAATACAGGATTATTTCATGCACTTGAAGCAGGTTTAAAAGTAGTTCCGGTTTTTATTTTTGATAAGGAAATTCTAAATAAACTTGAAAATAAATCTGACAGAAGAGTAGATTATTTTTATCAGGCTCTGGAAGAAATTCATACTGAGCTTAAAAAACATAAAAGCGGACTGACTGTTTTTCATGATAAACCTGTTGAAGCTTTCAAAAAATTAATTAAAGATTTTGAAATCGATACGGTTTTCTGCAACAGAGATTATGAACCACAGGCAATAAAAAGAGACGAAGAAATACAGGATCTGCTGAAAAAAAACGATGTTAATTTTCAGGATTTTAAAGATCAGGTTATTTTCGAAAAGGATGATGTGGTAAAAAATGACGGTAAACCTTACACTGTTTACACTCCTTATTCCAGAAAGTGGAAAGAAAATTTCAAATCTGTCACTTTCAAAAAAATGGAGGTCGATTTTTCAAAATTTCATCAATATTCATCTTCAAAATTTTTAACGCTTAAAGATTTAGGCTTTGAAAAAACAGATCTGGAATTTAAAAAGCCTTCACTGGAGAAAAAGATTATTGATGATTACGATCAGTACAGAGATTTTCCTGCACTGGATCATACAACCCATTTAGGAATTGCCCTTCGTTTCGGAACTGTTTCCGTAAGAAGATGTGTGGAATTTGCACAGAAGCACAATGAAGTCTGGCTGAATGAGCTGATCTGGAGAGAGTTTTTTATGCAGATTTTATATCATTTCCCGAAAGTGGTGAACCAGTCTTTTAAAGAAAAATACGATAAGATCGAATGGAGAAATGATGAAAAAGAATTTAAAAAATGGTGCGAAGGAAAAACCGGTTATCCAATTGTAGATGCAGGAATGAGGCAGCTTAACGAAACCGGCTTTATGCACAACAGGGTAAGAATGGTTGTTGCGAGTTTCCTTACCAAGCATCTTTTAATCGACTGGAGATGGGGTGAAGCCTATTTTGCAGAAAAACTTCTGGACTATGAGTTGTCCTCCAACAACGGAAACTGGCAATGGGCTGCAGGATGCGGCTGCGATGCGGCGCCTTATTTCAGGGTTTTCAATCCATCGGAGCAGACTAAAAAATTCGATAAAGATTTAAAGTACATCAAAACATGGCTTTCCGAAAAAGATATGAACGCAGAACCAATTGTGGAGCATACTTTTGCAAGAAAAAGAGCTTTGGATGTGTACGGTAAAGCGGTGAAAGAGTAGAATCGGAAGCTAATTGAAGGTTATTTTTGTATGCCAATTTTCTTCAATGCAGCATTGTTCAGATAAATTTCATCAAAAAAAGTAAGAGATTCAATATCTTTGAAGTTTTGGAATGTCTTTTCAGTTTTATTGAACGAAAGTTCGATTGAAGTATTGTAAGAAGCGACGATTCTCACCACAGAATATCCGTTGTAAGCAATTTTAAATCCTTCGAAAAGGCATTTTTTTTCGGCCTTCTGATAGATTTTATATTCTTCGAAGACCTTGCTTTCTTCGTCGTTTCTTTTTCTGGAGTTGTGCTCGAGAGATTTCCAGGACTCGTAGTTTCTGGGTTCTTTTAGGATTTCACCTGAAGAATCTACGGGAACAAACATTCCTAAAGTAAGCTCCTTTTTCAAAAGATTGGCATAATTGTTCATGAGTTTAAGCGTCTGAAGGTCTGCATATCCTTCATGGGAATAATACTCGATGACAAAATCTGTCATAGGAATCAGTTTATGAGAAGCATTCGTCATATTTGTGATTTTTTGAGCAACTAAGTTTTTTAAATTTCGAGGTGCGAAGATAAATAAATTGTTAAAAAGAGGAAAACTAATTTTGTTTTAATTGCCAAAAGAACTGTCGGTCTTCAATTTCCTCAGTTACAGAAAAATAAAAACCGGAAAGACTATTTTATGTTAATTTTTCCGGTTGATGTATTTTGATGATTAATCTTTAGAGAATATTACATTTCTTTTTGCAGAATCTCCACAATACGATCTATAACTTCCTGTTTTTTAGTTTTTTTATTATAAGGTGCTTTCGGCTCAGAAACAATGCTTTCTCTGTTCTTATCAAAAAGTGCATACAGATCCAGATCCGGATGTTTTTCTAAGTACCAAACCAGAAAATTGAGTGGGATTGCATTTTTTCCTGCAAAATAAAGCTGGATCGCCTGTGGAGTCATGCCGTATTCGTCTGCGAGTTCTCTCAAAGTTTCTCCTTTTGATTTGCTGTACTCGCGTAACTTCTCGTGAATTTTCATATCGAATAATTTCTTCTTTTTAATTTTAATTAATAAATAATTGTTAAAATTTCAATTAATTATTGTTTTTAAATATATATTTGTATATTTGTTTCATAATTCTCCCAAAGAGAGAAACACAAAATTACGAAAAAAGGTTAAACAAAATATTTATTTGTATGAGCAAATTGATATATCCCTATCAGAACAGTATTAATGAAACATTTGATTTTATTAATCGATGGCTTCCAAAGCGCTACACAGGTTCTGTAAATATTTTACTGAAAAAATCTAAAGATCCCGATTACATAAGAAAAGTTAAGAACAGGAAGTTACAAGACGAAGCTGTTATTGATGCACTGTACAAAGTTTCTTTGTTCAATAAGATACAGGTAGAGAATGAGACATAAGTTTAAATTCTGAAAACACAATTATTTGATGAAAAAATATATTTAGCTCTTTAACGGGCTGTTCCACAAAAAAACACACATTTACCATGGAAAATTTCGAAACACAGGAAATCATTGTTACAGAATGCTTTAAATGCGGCAGAAGATTTGAAAATTATTTCAATGCTTCACCCTGCTGTACATCTATTGTTGTAAAAGTAAATGAAAAGGGAAATCCTACAACCATTACTTTTTTAAGTTCACTATCAAAACCTCGCTACGAATTGTTTGAAGAATTTTCAGAACACGAAGATCGTGATATTATGAAGGAGTCTGAAAATAATGATGTTTTAGTACAATAATAACACTCATCGGTTTTTGAATTTACCCGAACCTAACTTTAATATAAGAAAAGTTTTTTTAGATTTTAATAAAAAGAGTTTGTCCTGAGATTGGGACAGGCTCTTTTGCATAGGTAAGCTTTAAGATTGATTGTTTTTGACCACCCTAAAAAGCAAAAACCTCTAAAAATCAAATGATTTCAGAGGTTTTTTGTACCCAGGACCGGGATCGAACCGGTACTCCTAAGAACTGGTGTTTGAGACCAGCGCGTCTACCAATTCCGCCACCTGGGCAAGTGTGTTACCTTGTTTCGAATCGGTGTGCAAATATAGAAACTTTTCTTTATTCTCCAAAGTTTTTTAAAGAAAAATTTTAAAAAATAATCTCCAAACCATCGTAGGCAAGGTGCATTCCGGATGGAAGTAGTTTATCTTCAACGTCATGCAATCCCAGATGATGACTGATGTGGGTTAAAAATAATTTTTCGGGTTTCAGTTCTTCAAATAACTTAATAACATCAGGTAAAATAAAATGAGCAGGATGAGGATCAGACTTCCGGATGCAGTTTAAAATCAAGACATCGAGATTTTTTAATTTTTCTTTTTCCGTTTCAGAAATAAATCCGGCATCCGTTATATAAGCCAGTTTTTTAAATTTATAACCGAAAACGGGAATTTTAAAATGAATGACTTCAATCGGGGTAATTTCTGTATCTACAACTCTGAATGGTTTATTTTCAATTTCATGAAGTTCAAAAGCCGGAGCTCCGGGATATTTTTCGTCCGCAAACGCATAAGGAAAACGGTTTTTAACTTCGTCGGCAACTCTTGAAGAACAGTACAAAGGAATATCTTTTCCGGTTTTGAAAATAAGAGGACGCATATCATCAAGACCGATAACATGATCATTATGTTCGTGAGTAAGCAATGTAATATCTACACGATCTTCCTGATTGGTAAGCATTTGCTGCCTGAAATCGGGTCCGCAGTCGATAAGGATTTTTTGGTCTTCATCGGTCGTTATCATCACAGAAGACCGAAGACGACTGTCTTTGGGATTACCTGAAGTACACACTTCACAACTGCAGCCAATCACAGGAACACCCTGCGAAGTTCCCGTTCCTAAAAATTTCAACTTCATTTTCTTTTGAGGTTGGTTTAATTTTGGTAAATTTACGAAAAATTTAATGTCCTAATGTATCAGAAACTAACTCCTAAACAAAAAGCATTAACAATTAATCTAGATCCTACTATTTATGGTACTTTCGCAGAAATTGGAGCAGGGCAGGAGACAGTCCGACACTTTTTTAGAGCAGGGGGAGCTTCCGGTACAATTGCTAAGGCGATGTCGGCTTACGACAAAGATTTTAGTGATGCCATCTACGGAAAAGAGGTAAAAAACAGATACGTTACCCAAAACAGACTTCGAAAAATGCTTCGCTATGAAGTAGCCCTTATCGAAGAAAGAATTTCCAGAGAGAGTAACCCCAACAGAAAATATTTTTCTTACGCTAATACTGTTACCACCATTAATTTCGATAAAACAGTTAAAGGTCACGGTTGGGTAGGAATCCGTTTTCAGGTAAAGGAGAACGAAGATTACAATGAAATCGTTATTCACGTAAAATTCAAGGAAAATGATGCTACATTGCAGCAGGAAACCCTTGGAAATCTTGGGGTAAATCTTATTTTCGGAGCCTTTCATTACTACGACAATCCACGAAATTTAATTGAATCTTTATACGACGACGTTGCAAAAGACAATCTTGAAATTGATATGATCGATTTCAGCGGACCTGCTTTTGCGTATGTGGATAACAGACTGATGTCTTTACAGTTGGTTAAAAACGGAATGACCGATGCGGTAATTTTCAATTCTGAAGGAAATAATATGCTTCCTGCAGATATTTTGTATAAAAAAAATATTTTTGCGGTAAGAGGAAGTTTCAGACCAGTAACGAAAGTGAACATTGATATGCTTCAGAATGGACTCAATATGTTCATGAAAGAAGTAACCTGCACTGAGGATGAAACCGAAGTTTTAATAGAAATTACCATTTCAAACCTTCGCGCCGACGGAGACATCAATGAAAGAGATTTTCTCGACAGAGTAGATGTTCTCGGCAAATTAGGATATACCGTAATCGTATCTAATTATTCTGAATATTACCGACTGATTGATTATTTTGCGTCTTACACAAGCGGAGAAATCGGCGTTGCAATGGGCGTGAATAATCTATTGATGGTATTCGACGAAAAATATTATAAAAATTTATCAGGAGGAATTCTGGAAGCTTTCGGGAAATTTTTCAGAAACGGGATGAGAGTGTATCTGTATCCATATAAAGATCCGGAAACTCACGAATTACTGGATTCCGATAACCTTAAAGTGGAAGAAAACCTTAAGGAACTTTACAAATATTTCAAGCATAACAACCGTATTGTAGATATTACCAATTATAATCCGGAATTTTTGGAAATTTATTCCAGAGATATCCTGAAGAAAATCGGATGCAATATGAAAGGATGGGAAAATCAGCTTCCGGAAGGAGTGGCAGAGATGATAAAAGAGCGTGGAATGTTCGGCTACAAAGAAGAACTTTCCTTAAAACAATTTTCTTAAAACAGTAAAAAAATGTCAGAATTAAAAAAACGACTTTCGTCTATTCTTGAAAGTCCGAAACATAATACAGAAGAGAAACTTCAGAAAGTGTGCCACCTTTTGGATCAGGAAATATCCTATTTCAACTGGACGGGTTTTTATTTCAAAAACGGAGATAAAGATGAGTTGAAACTGGGACCTTACGTTGGAGCTCCTACGGATCACACCATCATTCCTTACGGTAAAGGAATCTGCGGTCAGGTTGCCGTTTCCAATGAAACGTTTGTTGTTCCCGATGTACATGAAGAAAGTAATTATTTAAGCTGTTCTATCGATACTAAAGCAGAAATCGTGGTTCCGATCTTCAAAGACGGACAGAATATCGGTCAGATTGATATCGATTCTCATACGATTGATCCTTTTACAGAAGAAGACAGAGAATTATTGGAATGGCTGTGTAACGAAGTTTCTAAAATTTTGTAAAAACTCTCGCTTTTAAAGTGTGTAAAATATAAGACTCCGGCTCGAAGAGCCGGAGTCTTTTGTATGATAGGATAGATCAAAATTTCCTTTCGAAATGGTATCAATAGAAATGGACTGTAGTCCGTTTTCATAAACAAATGAATAAATCGGCTTTAACCAAAACTTAGAAAATCTATAAAAAAAGAATGAGTGCCAATTCGTGAAAAAATTAGTGAAATTCGTGTTTAAGATCAGAAATAAGTTCCTTAAAATAATTTTCACACTTCGCAATGTGCGTTCCGTACCAGGAAAAAGCCTCTCCGTCTACAATCATTATTTTTTTACCAGGATAAAACTTCTTTAGTTCCTTAATATGTTTCTCTTTAAAAGGAAAAGGTTCGGAAGAAAGCATTATGAGTTCTGCTTCCGCAAGATCTTCCGTCTGAATA
This sequence comes from Chryseobacterium sp. C2(2020), assembly GCF_014218915.1. Lineage (NCBI taxonomy): Bacteria > Pseudomonadati > Bacteroidota > Flavobacteriia > Flavobacteriales > Weeksellaceae > Chryseobacterium > Chryseobacterium sp. C2(2020). Next base: position 10,826 of record NZ_JACLCT010000002.1, on the reverse strand, counting down.
ACAGGATAACGTTTCCGATCTTTAAAAATATTTTCAAAACCGATCTCACCCAGAATTTTATGAATAAAAGTATCGGAACCTATCGTCATATAAGGATTATTCCAAATTAAGTAGGCAACTTTTATGGGGTATTCAATTTTTGAATGGTTGAGAACATCATAGATTTTAAGATTAAAAAGCTGTGCTTTTTCTTCACGATGAAATATTTTGCCTAAATTTTTAAGCATATAATAATTGTCCTCAATATTTTCAACATTGGTGACGATTACCTTGAAGCCATGCATTAAAGCTTCCACCTGTTCTTTTACATTTTCTTCCTTGTTTGCTAAAATAAGATCAGGCTGCAAAGCTTTTATTTTTTCAATATTGATATTTTTTGTACCGCCGATAACCGCTACATTTTTTACTTTTTCAGCAGGATGAATACAGAATTTTGTTCTTCCTACGACTTCTTTTTCCGTTAAACCTAAATCAAATAAAGCCTCCGTAATTGAGGGAACCAAAGAAACTACCTTCATTGTATAATTTTAGATGTCGCCTAAAATTACAAAAGTTTACCCGTTAAGAAAAGTCCTGCGACCGAAAAATAAATGATTAATCCCGTTACATCTACCAAGGTTGCCACAAAAGGAGCTGAAGAAGTTGCCGGATCGAGTTTTAATTTTTTAAGAATAAAAGGAACCATAGAACCCGAAAGTGTTCCCCAAAGAACGATCATCACCAGAGAAACCCCTACACTTAATCCAACAAAAGCCCAGTGAATTCCATAGTCGAAAAAACCTGCTTTATGCCAGATCATAATTCTCAGGAAACCGATGATTCCTAAAATACCGCCCAATGATAAACCTGTGAAAATTTCTTTTCTCATCACGTACCACCAGTCTTTCAGAGTGATTTCCTGAAGTGCCATCGCTCTGATAATCAGAGTTGCAGCCTGTGAACCGGAATTTCCTCCGCTGGAAATAATCAAAGGAACAAAAAGTGCGAGAACAACCGCTTTCTGAATTTCATCTTCAAAATAGCCCATCGCCGAAGCCGTAAGCATTTCAGAGAAAAATAAAATAATCAGCCACATTCCTCTCTTTTTTACCATTTCGATAAGAGAAGTCTGCGTATAAGGAACGTCTAAAGCTTCCAGTCCCCCGAATTTCTGGATGTCTTCCGTATTCTGCTGCTCAATCTGGTCGAGAATGTCATCAATCGTTACAATTCCTACCAAAACTCCCGCTTCTGTAATAATAGGAAGCGCAGCACGGTCATACTTTTCGAAATACTGTACCGCATCCTCTTTAGTCGTCGTTGTGGTAATCGCAACAAAATGATTATCCGTAATTTCTGAAACCAAAGTTTCTTCTTCTGCCAACAAAAGACTTCCCAGAGCAATATCGTCAATCAGTCGGTTTCTTTCGTCCACAACGTAGAGATAATTCATCGTCTCTACTTTACTTCCCACTTTTTTAATCTGCTGAAGACATCTTTTAATCGTCCATTCTTTACGGATCTGGATGTAATAAGGCGTCATAAGACGGGCAATAGAATCCGAATCGTAACCTAATAATTTAAGCGCGATTCTGCGTTCCTGCGGATTAAGATGATTGATGGAATACTTAATAAGTTCATCCGGAAAATCCTCAAAAAGAGCCGTTCTGTCATCCGGCGTCATCGCATTCAGGATTTCTGAAACTTCATCACTTCCGATGCTTCTGATGGTTTCTTCCTGAAAATCGGGATCAAGATGCGAAAAAACATCTGCTTTGTATTCTTTCGGAACTTTCAGGAATGCCAAAAGCCTCTCGTCCGCGTGAAGTTCGCTAAGAGTTTCGGCAATATCGGCAGGGTTGAAGATAAGTTCGTCTTTAGAATTCAAAACGTCAAATTTTTAAGAGTAGTGCAAAAATAGCCCAAATTTTTAAAATTGCCCAAAGAACTGCAAAATTTAAGGATTATTTAAATTTCTGAGAATAAAAAAAGCATCTGCAAAAAAGCGGATGCTTTGAAAAAATTAAATTTCAAAAGTAATAGATTATTGTTTTTTTACGGCATTGCTGAACTTTACCATTCAGCATGCATTCTCAAACACTATGGTTCAATGCATGCATACATATAACACGCATAATTGCAGCAGTATCCACCGAAGCAATGCGAATTTTTCGTGCACTGTACCAAAGCAGCCCCATTAATTTTCTCCTGCTCCTTTCTCGTTAGTTTCTTTAGATTTTTCACAACAATCTTTTTGGGTTAAACTTCTGGACAGTTGTAATAGACACAAACATTTTGACAGCAGGATCCTCCCGGACATTCAAAATGGTAATGACATTTTTGAAGACCTCCGCCGTTGATCTTTTCCTGCTCTTTTCTGGTGAGCTTTTTCAGGTTTGAATTTTTCATATTATTTAGATTTAATGTAAGTTAAAAATACAAAAAAGGTTTTAATTATTCACCTATAAATGAAAATTAAGTGATTTTAATTCGTTGGATTACTGATGAATATATTTAAATAAAAACAATTCAATAAAAAAGCACCTGCAAAAACTGCAAATGCTAAGAAATTTCAATTGAGATAGTTTGAATGAATTGTTTCAGACTAAATTAATAAAATATTTTTAATTATTCACACAGGTATGAATTTAATTTTATAAGATTCAATGATTTGCATAATAGTTTTAACTGCCGGAAATTAAAATCCGGATTCAGCAGAAGGTTTAATTTTTTTTAGCTGTTTTAAAATTCCTTTGATGGCTCCGTTGGTTCCTATTTTTACAGAATTTACAGTAGAACCAAGCAATCTCATGTTCTTTTTATACGTGTCATAATCCGTCTCGGTAACCAGATTGCCTTCTGCATCAAATAGTTTCATGCTTACCACGACCTGATTGGAAAAAACGTATTTTCCGATTCCCACTTTGAAATATTTTACTTTCGGAACAATGGCAAAATCGGCATCGTTGTTTTTACAGTAATCCCAAACGGTCTGCTTGTCTATGCTGTCAAAAGAAATCTGGGTTTCCGTTCTCAGCATTTTTTTTTTTCTTTCGCTTAAATTATCAGAAACTGCGCTGAAGAAAGCCGTATTGGTAGGTTCTTTAATTTCCTGAAGGTCGGGTTCTACCTCAGGATTGAAATATAAAACTTTTTTGATCTTGTTTTCATGGTTTTTCTGAGCTTTTAATAAAGAAAAACCTGCAAAAAGAGCTAAAGTAAAGGTGGTAAATGTTATTAATTTTCTCATCACTAAATTCGTATGCAAAATTACTGCCTTTTAGTGGGGTAGCATAATTTTTTTAAGAAATTTTTAACATTTTTTTCTATCAAAATCAATAAATGAAATCAATAATGTTGGCAGAATAAAAAAATAGTCGTACTTTTGCACCCGTTACATAATAATCATTAAACAATATTGGAATGTACTTAACAACAGAAAAAAAGCAGGAAATTTTCGCAAAACACGGAAAATCTGCACAGGACACAGGAACTGCTGAAGGGCAAATTGCACTTTTCACTTTCAGAATCAACCACCTTTCTGCTCATTTAAAGAGCAATCACAAAGATTACAACACAGAAAGATCTTTGGTGAAACTGGTAGGTAAAAGAAAAAGTTTATTAGATTACCTTAAAAATAAGGATATCGCAAGATACAGAGCAATTATTGCTGAATTAGGTTTAAGAAAATAATCTACAAAGATTTTCACATAAAAAGCAATCTCGAAAGAGGTTGCTTTTTTGTTTTCGTAATCAGAAGTGATTTTCGGTGCAGAATATATGGAAATTATGGGATAGACAGGTAAGATTTTACAGGCAAAAATTTAAAAAAATCATTATAATACATTATCTTTGCAAACGAAAATTTAGACGAAATATAATTAATTAAAGTACTCAATACGGAGTACAACACAAAACAATTTATGAGTGTACCTCAAGCAATTACAGAGCTGATTACTCTTGCAGACGGCAGAGAAATCACAATTGAAACAGGGAAATTAGCTAAGCAAGCTGACGGATCTGTAGTCGTAAAAATGGGCGGAACAATGCTTTTAGCAACTGTTGTAGCCAACAAAGAAGCCAATCCTGGTGTAGATTTTTTACCTTTAACAGTGGATTACAGAGAAAAATTCTATGCAGGCGGTAAAATCCCCGGAAACTTTTTCAGAAGAGAAGCAAGACCATCTGATCAGGAAATCCTTACGATGCGTTTGGTAGACAGAGTTTTGAGACCTTTGTTCCCTGAAGATTTCCATGCGGAAGTTCAGGTAATGATTTCATTAATTTCTTATGACGGACAGTCGATTCCTGATGATTTAGCAGGTTTGGCGGCGTCTGCAGCGATTGCCATTACAGATATTCCTTTCAACGGACCGATGTCTGAAGTACGCGTGGTAAGAATTGACGGTGAGCTTTCTATTAATCCTAAATTCGAAGATCTTAAGAATTCTGACCTTGATATCATGGTTGGAGCTACTAAAGATTCTATCGTAATGGTGGAAGGTGAAATGAAAGAAATCTCTGAGCAGGAAATGTTGGAAGCAATCACTTTCGCTCACGCTGAAATTAAAAAACAAGTTGAAGCTCAGGAAAGATTAGCTGAAAAAGTAGGAAAATCATTCCCGAAAAGAGAATATTCTCACGAAACTCATGACGAGGAAATCCGTGAAAAAGTTTGGAAAGAAACTTATGATAAAGTATATGAAGTAGCGAAAACTCCTTCAGGCAAAGAAGAAAGAGGAGAAAAATTCAAGGCGATCCGTGAAGAATTCCTTGCTCAGTATGCAGAAGATGCGGAAGAGCTTGAAAGAGTAACTCCTTTCGTAAAAGTATATTACCACGATGTGGAAAAAGAAGCGATGCGTCAGATGATTTTGAATGATAAAATCCGTCTTGATGGTCGTGATCCTGAAACGATTCGTCCGATCTGGAGCGAAATCGATTATTTACCGGGAGCGCACGGTTCTGCAATTTTCACAAGAGGTGAAACGCAATCTTTAACGGCTGTAACTTTAGGTTCGGTAAAAGATGCGAACATGGTAGACAGCGTAATGGCAAACTATGACGAAAGATTCTTCTTACATTATAACTTCCCGCCGTTCTCAACGGGTGAAGCTAGACCTTTGAGAGGAACTTCAAGAAGAGAGGTTGGTCACGGAAACCTTGCTCAGAGAGCTTTAGCAAATATGATCCCTGAAGAAAATCCTTATACGATCCGTATCGTTTCTGATATTTTAGAATCAAACGGTTCTTCTTCAATGGCGACAGTTTGTGCCGGAACATTGGCATTGATGGATGCGGGTATTCAGATTACAAAACCAGTTTCTGGTATTGCAATGGGGTTGGTAACTGATGTAAAATCAGGGAAATTCACTGTACTTTCTGATATCTTAGGAGACGAAGATCATTTAGGTGATATGGACTTTAAGGTAACAGGAACTGCAGACGGAATCACAGCTTGTCAGATGGATATCAAAATCCAGGGATTATCAATGGATATTATGGAGAAAGCGCTTTTACAGGCTAAAGACGGAAGAATCCATATCTTAAATAAAATTACTGAAACAATTGCTGCTCCAAGAGAAGATGTGAAACCTCACGCTCCGAAAATGGTAATGATGGAAATTCCTAAAGATTTCATCGGTGCTGTAATCGGACCTGGTGGAAAAATCATTCAGCAAATGCAGAAGGATACAGATACTGTTATTGCAATTGAAGAAATTGGAGAAATCGGAAGAATCGAAATTTCCGGTGTCAGCAGAGAAAAAATCAACGAAGCGATTGCGAAGATCAATGAGATTACTTTTGTTCCTGTAGTAGGGGAAGTTTATAAAGGTAAGGTTGTGAAGGTAATGGATTTCGGTGCTTTCGTAGCGATTGCTAAAGGTACTGAAGGTCTTCTTCATATTTCTGAGATCGAATGGGCTCGTTTAGACAAAGTTCCTTATAACGAAGGGGATGAAGTGGAAGTGAAATTTATGGGTTATGATGACCGTAAGAAAATGAAGCTTTCCAGAAAAGTTTTGTTGCCAAGACCTCCAAGACCTGAGAAGAAAGAAGGTGAGCAAAGGGGACCAAGACCGGAAGGACAGAACAACAGATCTGAAAGACCAAACAGACCGGAAGGACAGAGAAGACCGGAAGGTGAAAAACCTGCGGGAGATAATAATCCTTCATCTGAAGCTTAAGATTATTCTGATATTAACAGATATGAAAACCACCGGATTTCCGGTGGTTTTTTTATGGGGTTTGTCGGTGGAGATAGGGAAAATGAGGTTTCAGATGGCGTTGTGATGATATCGGAGGGGCGAAATTGAATTCCTCCGGAGTTCTGTTGCTGTATGGATGGGTTTTTCTACACAGATATTGCTCCGTAGGAGCAGTTTAAGGAGGAATTATATATTTGACTTTAAAGTTTAAATTGAAGGAATAAAGAATATTGTTTAGAGTTGAAAGAATATAAGTTTCAGGTGATCGAACATAACTTTAAGGAGTAAGAATATTGTTTACAGTTGGAAGAATATAACTTTCAGTTGATCGAATATAACTTTCAGGAGCAATAATATGGTTTACAGTTGGAAGAATATAAGTTTCAGTTGATCGAACATAACTTTCAGGAACAAGAATATTGTTTACAGTTGGAAGAATATAAGTTTCAGTTGATCGAATATAACTTTCAGGAGTAAGAATATTGGTTACAGTTGAAAGAATTTAATTTTCAGTTGCTCCAATATAACTTTCAGCGATCAAAATATAAAAAATATCCTGACTGAATATTCGTCAGGATGTTTTTATTTTAGTTGTTAACTTTTACGGAAAGATTTCTGGTTTTAATCCTCTGTTTTTTAGAAGGATGTTATTCTGTTATCATCGAAAATTTAATTGCCGCTACATTACTGTATTCGGGAGAGGTGGCTCCGTAAAGGCTTTTTACATATTTTTTTACGTTCTGGACGATGGCGTAGAGTCCGGTTCCTTCTGCATACAATATTCTGTTTCTTTCGATGAACTTGAGGTTAAGTTCTGCTTCGGTCTGGTCTACTGACTGAGTGGTGGCTACCAATGATTGTTTGTAGGTATTAAGGGTTGATAGTTTCAGTTCTTCTTCATCCGGTGTATAGGAGGGTATGGTTTCGAGCAACTGTACAAGAATGCCGAAGTTTTCAGCTTGCTGGGTGTAAGACTGTCGGGAAGAGGAAATGATTTTGGGTGCTTCTTTGCCTTCCTCGGGTGTTGTGGCTGGTTTCTTTTTTACCCCCTGTATGGTGCGGTTCAATGATTTTGCCTGATTTAAGGTTCCCTGTGATAACCCGAGAATTTCTAAACGGTTGGTAATTCGGGTACAGTTTGTTTTCAGGTTTTTGAATGCGTCCTGACGAAGAGCAATGGCATTTTTGTTGGCATTACGTTTTTCCTCGACTTCCGTAAGTTTCGCATTGGCAGTGGTGTACAGGTTCTGAAGACTATCGATGGTAAGCTCGGGAACCGGCGGATTGTAAAGGGGATAAACGGAAATCTGCTGAATTAATTTTTGCAGGTTCGCCACATTTTTGGCGTGCCCTACTTCTGATCTTGAAGACATAAATGTTTGTGTTTTTTTAAATTCTTTCAAATTTAAAATTTATTTTGAAATGGTCATTATTTTTGGGTAAATATTTTGTAGTCAGGATATTATGTTAAATTTTGGAATAGGAAACCCTCGCGGTGAGGCGAGGGGTATGTTTTAAAAGTAGAGCTTGTAAAATCTGTTTTTGAGTTTTAAATTATTATTGCACAAAGTCGGGAGACTTTGCAAAGCAGGGTATTGTTTTCGCTTGTTCATTGACATCTTTCAGCCTGTTTTTTAGCTGTTTTCCAAGTTAAAACTTATTGCTTCTTTTATTAATTCATTTAAATCATTCCATTGATTACATTTTTTTAGATAGAATGGTTCCATCCAGTCATAATTTTTTATTATACAAACGCTAAAATATCCTTCAATATCAGATGAAGGATACCATCCAACATCTAATACATTGCCATTTGCCAATTCAACTTGCAGCAAATCTTCTTTTAAATCGTCAATATTATTTTCAATGTTCAGCGATATATCTATTGTACTAAGGTCATCAAATACTATTTTACCTTTATTTCCAATTATTTCTTTTATGTTGAATGATTTCATTGTCGATTAATTTAAGTACCTGTTTAAATATTGCTAAATAAAAGTTTTACAGGTTTTCTTAACTTTTTTAAGCTAAAAGAGGCTTAACTCCTTAATGGTAAAAATAAATTATAAATTTGACACGCCTTAGACAACTCGATTCGTAAAGTTTTCAGACTTTAAGAAAAGGGGTAGTCGTTATGTAAGTTTATATGGGTGCAGAAATAAATATTTATACATTAAAAAAATTGCCAAGATTCCTTAAAGATTGTTTTAAAATAAATATCCATCTCTGAAATTTTTTTATTAGAGTTTAATTTTAAAATATTTATAATATTCTCAGAATTTGCTTCTAATTCGTAAAAAATATTTTCTTTAGAAAATTTACTTTTGTCATCTAAAAATAAATACTTAATCACACAGTAAGCTAGTAACTTGCCTATATACCATTCTAGATGACTCCATAAATTAGAGTATTCACTAATAAATTTACCGCTATGAACAATTTGATTACGATGCAGATATATTCGATCTAGTTGGTAAGCAATTGATTCGCTTGAAGATTCAACTTTATTAAGCCAATATTTCACACTTTCTTCGGAATTAAATTTTTCATTAAGCTGGATGAACTTTTTACATAGTAAATTTGAATTTGCTTTTAAAGTATTGTATGGATCATTTGATTGATCATAGTCCTTAGATAAAAAGTCAAAATATACTTTTAGACCTGTAGTGTTTATATTTAAAATATTAGTATGAATTCCTAAGGTATCAAGATTATAGGCGTTATTCCAATTGGCTTCTGAATATCTCATTGCAAACGCGGTTAATTCTCTTCCTGGGGAACCTGTAGATAATGACTTTGAAACAAAATGTTGAATACTAGAAATATCATTTTCTTTCATTCTATATGGCAATAAAGTTTCTAATGAGGTCCATAATAATGATAAGGAATTTTCAATCGATTTAGATCCTAGCGCAAGGTTATAATAATATAGGCTATCACTTATTTGAGGTATATATGGAAGATTTGAATTTTCAGAGTGATTTAAACCGTAACAATCAGAAATTCTATTTAAGGTTTCAAGTAAAGTACTCTTTCTTTTAGATACATTAATTGGATCTAGTATGAAATTTGATATTTGAAATTTATATTCACCTTTTAACCTCCAATATACCCGATCAAAAAAATCATTGAGAGGTGTAAGATCCATTCGATCTTTTGAAATAACATAAAACTTTAGACACATTTCATATAAATTTCTAATGTAATTATGGGGATCTAAAGTATTGCTTTTAATTTCAAGTGCATCTTCGTATTGCTCTATTTTTATTTCCGAATAGAAACGATCCTTTAATTCTTCATTTGAAGTTAATCTATAAGGAATACTATTCTCATCCAAATATTTTTTTATTGTCTCTATTTCAAAACTATCTTTTTTAGAAATAAGTAAAAACACATAATTCTGTTTTTTTCCATTAAAAAAATTTGTAATTCTTAAGTGTGTTTTTTTTCCACCATTTTGTTTTGCTATATATTTGTAAGCAATGTTACTAACACTAGTTGTGGAATAGCCTATATTTAATATGTAAGGTATTAAGCTATCAATTAATGTATCAATTTTATCTGATTCTCTTTTAAAATGACTAGAATTTAAATCAATCAACTTAAGTTCTTTATAAATATTTAGAAAATACTCCTTATCAATTTGTTTACATTGTATAATAGAGTAATTATATAAATTGAAAAGCCTAGAACTATCATCTTTTAATTTTTCAGCTTGCAAATTTTTATAAAATTCTACAATGTCTGGATAATACTTTTTTAAAATGTAATCATTTATAATACTTGAAGAAAGAATGGGTGATTTTGCTTCTTTTAGTAAGCTGATCAATCTATTAATAGATTTTGTTCTTTTTATTGATTGTCTAGATACTTCTCTGATTTCATAAATGAGCGTAAATCCATTGGTAGTTCTGTGTTTTTTTGATATTATCTCTTGATGATCAACTCTCTGTTTTATCTTTTCTATAAAATATTTTGACAAATCGGTATGTGTATAATTCCAATTCTGATTCTGAGCAACCCACATGGTAAGATATTTTTATAAATATATTATTTCTTAACATAAAAAAATTACGGAAAACCGTACCCTTTAATTATTATCAACCCAATGTTCATTTATTCTAAATTTTTACATAACATTGCAAAAAAAATATTCCATGAAAATTTTCAAATTTATTTCAGTTGTAACTGCAATGGTATTCTTTGGGATTACTGTCAATGCACAAAAAAAGAAACCGGCAGCAGCTTCAAAATCAGAACCTATCGAAATGCCCGCAGGCACAGAAACCCAGTCGATCCCTAATGAAGAAAAATTCACAGATATGATTATGAAAATCAATGAAGCTGTTGTTTTTAAGTATGATAATAGTTATAAAAATGCAGATGTATACATTATGAAGAATGGTAAGGAAACATTGATGTACAAGGTAAAATCCAGTGATACGGGGGTGGATAAAAAACTGAATGCGAGAGTCTATAATAAGAAAGTATACAGCGCTGACGGAAAACAACTTTTATTTAACGTGAACTCGACGCTAAAATATTGAATTATATTTAGTTTTCCTTGCCATCTATGCATTTATCCAGTTCGGGAAATTTACCGATGGTTTTTCCGGATAAAAACAATAGGCGCATATA